>JADGCL010000159.1 GCA_015229005.1 Magnetococcales bacterium | reverse complement strand
CCCCCCCTGAACGGAAATACTCCCACCTCCCCCAGGGACCCGGCCCGCGATCAGGAGAAACCCCCAAGAGAGTGCCTTGGCACCGGTACCGGTCATCCTGTACGATTGCGCCTCTTGGGTGTCTTGTCCTCATGGGCAGCCTGCCGGAAAACCGGGTCCTGTCGGCAGGACCAGGTTCCCGGTCTCATCGGGTCGGGAGAGGGTCGGGTCATGTTTGGATTGGGAACGACGGAGCTTATCATCATCCTGGTCATCGTCATGGTGGTCTTCGGGGCGGGAAAGCTGCCGACCGTCATGAAAGACCTGGGGCGCGGGGTCAAAAGCTTCAAGAGCGCCATGAACGAGGGAGACAACCCTCAGGAGGATCTCCCCGCCCCCACCACCATCGAGGGCACCGTCCCCAAGAAAAAAACCGAGTAGACCGGAGGTCGCCCGCGAAACCGGCGGCGTCGGCATCCACCCCCCGCAAGAGGGGAGCCGTCGCTCCGCTCCCGCCAACGGATCCCGGTCGGAGCGGTTCCGTCCCCCGACACCACCCCCAAAGTGAACAGGCGCCCGGGGGCGGTGACCGGGCCAGCAACCTGCAATCTTGGGCAAGCCCGGTCGGGTGCGCCTCGTGTCCGTTCCCTGTTTTTCCCCAAGGTGGGGTCCCCCAAGGTGGGGTCAAGGTCGAGAGTACCGGGAGATTCCGGAGCCCTCACCCCCCCCGCGGGACGCCGGAGGTCGGTCTGTGTTCGGATTGGGTTGGGTCGAAATCCTCGTCATCCTCGTGGTTGCCCTTTTTGCCATCGGCCCGGATCAGATCCCCGAGGTGGCACGCACCCTCGGCAAACTGGCCCGCCAGGCCCAGCGCCTGCTCTCGGAGTTCCGCGACACGATCAACCTGGAGGAGATGGAATCCTATAACCGGCAGCGCCACGCCGCGCATCAGCGGGAGAGTGCCGCCCCAGCACCGTCGCCCCTGACCACCCAGACGCCCCCGATCGCCCCCCCAGCAGAAGGGGCGGCCCCGGTCGCCGGCAAGGTCGCCGAGGAAGGGACGGATCCCGCCCTGACCTCTTCCCGGCCCGGCCCGACTCCGGCCTGAACCACCTCGCCGCCATGAATACCGAAGAAAAAGCCCCCCTCATCGTTCACCTGATTGAACTCAGAAACCGGCTGATGGTCTCGGTCCTGGCCGTCCTGGTCGGCTTTCTCGGTTGCTATTTCTTCGCCGAAGAGATCTTCGAGTTCCTCGTGGAACCCCTGCGGGCCGCAAGCGGCGAAGAGCTCAAGATGGTCTACACCGGACTGGCGGAGGCCTTCTTCACCTACATGAAGGTCGCCTTCTTCGCCGGTCTTTTCCTGGCCATGCCACTCATCATCTACCAGTTCTGGGCTTTCGTCGCCCCAGGACTCTACCGCCACGAACGCCGTGCGGTCCTCCCCTTCCTCCTCGTCGCCCCTCTCCTCTTCTTCGCAGGAGGAGGCTTGGCCTATCAGTTCGTCTTTCCCCCGGCGTTCAAGTTCTTCCTCGCCTTTGCCACCCCCTTCATCGAACCGCTCCTTTCCCTGCGGGAATACCTCAGCCTCGTCATCACCCTCATCTTCGCCTTCGGCATGTCCTTCGAACTGCCGGTCATCATGCTCCTCCTGATCCGGGTCGGGGTCCTGAGTACCGAAGCCCTGATCAAGAAACGCAAATACAGCATCATCCTCGCCTTCGTCATCGGCGGCATCCTGACCCCACCCGACCCCTTTACCCAAAGCATGCTCGCGGTACCTCTCCTGGCCATGTACGAAATCTCCATTTTCCTGGGCAAGCGCATCGAACGCGCCAGGGAAAAGCGAGAGGAGGAGAACCAAACCGACGAGAATGACCTGGAGGAAGCCGAGGACCCCCCCCGTTGATCGAAGAGACACCCCTGGACATCATCCCCCTCGGCGGCTTGGGGGAGTTCGGCATGAACCTGACGGCCTACCGCTACGACGGGCAGATCCTCGTCGTCGATTGCGGTCTCGCCTTCCCCACCGCCGAAACCCCGGGGGTGGACATCCTCATCCCCGATACCCAGTTCCTGACCGAAAACCGCGACCAGGTCCTGGGCTTTCTCCTCACCCATGGCCACGAGGATCACATCGGGGCCATGCCCTACGTCTGGCCCAACGTCGAAGGCCCAATCTACGGAACACCGATGACCCTGGGGCTCCTCGAAGGCAAGTTTCGCGAACACGATCTCCTGGACAAAGCCCGGTTCATCCCGGTCGGCTATCGGCAACCCTTCCAGTTGGGGCCTTTCACCATCGAATATCTGCATGTCACCCACTCGATCGTCGATGCCGCCTCCCTGGTCATCTCCACCCCCCTCGGTCGCGTCATCCACACGGCGGATTTCAACTTCGACCACACCCCGGTCGATGGCCCCCCCTCCGACCTCTTCTCCCTGGCACGCTACGGGGAAGAGGGCGTCCTCGCCCTCCTCTCGGACTCGACCAATGTCACCGTCCCCGGGAGTACCGTCACCGAACGGGAGATCGCCCCGGTCTTCGACAAGATCTTCGCCACCGCCAAACAACTGCTCATCGTCGCCACCTTCTCCTCCAATATCCAGAGGATCCAGCTCGCAATCCGGGCCGCCGTTCGCGCGGGACGCAAGATCGTCCTCAATGGCCGCTCCATGGTCACGAATATCCGCGTCGCCCGCGCCCTGGGTCACATCACCGTTCCCGCCGATTCCATCATCGAGACCAAGGATATCGCCC
>JADGCL010000158.1 GCA_015229005.1 Magnetococcales bacterium | reverse complement strand
TACCTATCCGGCCATGATGGAGGTCTTCGAGACCTTCGACGTCGGGTTCTTCGACCTGATCATCGCCGACGAATCCCACCGAAGCATCTACAACCGCTATCGGGATCTTTTCTTCTACTTCGACGCCCTTCAGGTGGGGCTGACCGCAACCCCGGTGGGGATGATCAACCGCAACACCTTCAAGCTGTTCGCTTGCGAGGATGACGACCCCACCTTCAACTACGACTTTTCCCGCGCCGTGGAGGAAGGGCATCTGGTTCCCTTCGAGCTGTTCACCCACACCACCGAATTTCTGCGCCGGGGGATCAAGTACGAACAGCTCAGCGAGGAACAGCGCCGGCAGCTGGAGGACGATGGCGAGGATCCTGAATCCTTCGACTACGAAGCCCAGCAAGTGGACAAGGCGGTGTTCAACAAGGACACCAACAAGCTCGTCTTACGCAACCTGATGGAGAACGGCCTGCGGGAGGCCACCGGCACCCATCCGGGCAAGACCATCATCTTTGCCCGCAACCACAACCATGCCATGCTGCTCTCCCAGCTTTTCGATGAGCTGTATCCCCAATATGGCGGCGGCTTCTGCCAGGTGATCGACAACTACGATCTCCGCGCCGAGCATTTGATCGATGACTTCAAAGGGGTGGGCTCCAATCCGGGGCTCACCATCGCCATCTCGGTGGACATGCTGGATACCGGCATCGACGCGCCGGAGGTGGTGAATCTGGTCTTCGCCAAGCCGGTCAAGTCCCGGGTCAAGTTCTGGCAGATGATCGGACGCGGTACCCGGCTTTGCCCGGACCTGTTCGGCGTTGGCCTGCATAAACGCCGCTTCCGCATCTTCGACCACTGGGGTAACTTCGAATTCTTCGCCGAGGAGTTTCAGGAGGCCGACCCAACCCCGTCCAAATCCCTCATGCAGCAGGTGTTCGAGGCGCGCATTGATCTGGCCGAGGCCGCCCTGGAGCAGTCGGAACCGGCGGCCTTCAAGTTGGCGGTAGAACTTATGGCCAAGGATCTGGCCGCACTGCCCGAGGAGACCATCGCCGTCCGGGAGAAGTGGCGGGAGAAGCGCACCGTCCAGCAGACCCACATTCTGGAGCAGTTCGCACCCGATACCGTCGCCATCCTGCGTCAGACCCTGGCCCCGCTGATGCAGTGGATCGACATCCGCGACCACGCCGCCGCCTGGCATTTTGATCGTTTGATAGCGCTTATGCAGATAGAGCTGTTGAAGAAGTCCAGCCGCTTCGAGGATTATCGGGATCAGGCCCTGGATCAGGTGGCGCAGCTTCAGATGCATCTCAATCCGGTACGCGATAAGGGCAATGTCATCAAGACCTTCAAGGATCCCGCCTTCTGGGCCGGCGTGACGGTGGCGGACCTGGAAGCGAAGCGGTGTGAACTGCGCGGCATCATGCATCACCGTCGTCCGGGGGAACGCCCTGGCGAAACCGTGCGGGTGGTGGATGTGACCGATGGCGGCGTCGAGTTCGCCCAGCGCAAGGCCAACATCACCGCCGTGGACCTTGCCGCCTACCGCAAGCGTGTGGAGGAGGTTCTTACGCCTCTGTTCGAGAGCAACCCCACCCTGAGAAAGATCCGGGCCGGTGAGCCGGTGACCGACGACGACCTGAACGCCCTGAATGCCCTGATCCACACCGAACGACCCGACGTGGACCTGAACATCCTCATGGAGTTCTACCAGGACACAGCCGGCGGTCTTGCGCAGATTCTGCGCTCCATCATTGGCATGGACGCGCACGCGGTGGAACGTCACTTCGCCGATTTCGTCCGCCGCCATCCCAAGTTGAACGCCCATCAGATCCGTTTTCTGGGGCTGCTCAGGAACCACATCAGCAAGTTTGGCGTCATCGCCATCGACCGGCTCTATGAACCGCCTTTCACCACCGTGGACAGCGAAGGCCCCGATGGGGTATTCCGCGACGAGGGTGAGATGGATGACCTCATCGCCATCCTGGAAGCCTTCAAACCCCCAGCACGGCAAGAAGCGAGAACCACCGCATGATCACCGGCGAACTGAAAGCCAGGATCGATAAACTCTGGACCGAATTCTGGACCGGCGGCATCACCAATCCGCTCACCGTCATCGAGCAGATTTCGTTTCTGATGTTCGCCCGGCTGCTGGATATCGCCGAGTCCCGCAACGAGAAGCGCGACGCCCGCACAGGCCGCCAGGGACGCCGCAATTTCGGCGAGACCGAGCAGGATCTGCGTTGGTCCCGTTTCAAACACCTGGGGGCGGAAAAGATGCTGCCCTTGGTGCGGGATCGGGTCTTTCCCCACTTCAAGAGGGTGACGGTGGACGGGGCCGAGTTCGGCGAATACATGAAAGAGGCGCAACTGCTGATCGCCAAGCCCAACCTGCTGGTGAAGGCGGTGGAGATGATCGACGCCTTGCCGCTCACCGCCGGGGATACCAAGGGGGACCTCTACGAATACCTGCTCAGCAAGCTGACCACGGCGGGCATCAACGGCCATCGTCCCGGACGGGGTGCTGTTCGGTTCTTCGAAGGCCCATGTGGACCTGCGCCGGATTTTGGTGGACGACAACCAGCTTGAGGGGGTGATCTCCCTGCCGTCCGGCTGCTTCCGGCCCTATGCCGGAGTCTCCACGGCGGTGCTGGTTTTCACCAAGGGGGGCAAGACCGATCAGGTGTTTTTCTACGATGTTCAGGCCGACGGCTTCAGCCTGGACGACAAGCGCCAGCCAGTGGCGGCCAACGACCTGCCGGACCTGCTGGCGAGATGGAAGGCTCGGGACCCGAAAAAGCTCA
>JADGCL010000157.1 GCA_015229005.1 Magnetococcales bacterium | reverse complement strand
TCCGCGTCCTCCCCCATCCCCTCCTCACCCCGGTCCGCCAACACCCTCCCCGCCCGTGCGAACTCTCCCAGCGCCATCAGGGCCCGCACCCGCAGACCCAGCCACTGAGGAACCTCCAACGGCGCCCCCCCCCGCTCCAGCGCAGCTTCCGCGAGACGCAACGCCACCCCCGGCGCCCCACGCTCCAGAAGCTTCCGAACCGCCGATGGCGACAGTAGCGACGACCCCTCTCCCAAACCGCTGAGAGGCTCCTCTCGAACCTCGGTCTGCCCGATGCCACCGGACGAAGAGGAGCCCCCCCCAGGGGCCCCATAAGCCCCCACCGGTCGCTCCAGGGGAAGCTCCGCGAGATCATCACCATGGGGATCCCCCGCCAATGCCCCGGCATCACCCGGCTTCCCCCCGGGGGCAGACCACCTCTCCTCCGCAATCTTCCCGGCCTCCCCGACACCATCCTCGGCCAGGAGTCCCCCCGCAGCGCCCCAGGCCACTCCCACCACCAGAGCGACTCCAACCCACCTCAGGAGGGGTCGCCGCCGCCCCCTGACCCCAGGGAAAGCGGGATCGACCATCACCCATCCGACCATCCTGGATCCGTCAACTGGGGAAAGGCACATCGGGTAACCTATCGGCTTGTTTGGCAGCATGTTTGGCAGCATCTTCGGCGGCACCCCCGACGGCATGCCTGGCAGCATGTCCGCAACGGCCCCGTTGCATCAGGAACCGGAGAACAGAGGGGCGGATCTTGCGAAGAATTCGGGACCCGCCCGGGTGTCAGGACGCACAACGGCAGAGCCTCGAAGCGCTGCCCCAATCCCCCCCCGGGGAGCGCGACAGCCCCCGGACCCCGCAAGTATCGACCCAACTCCGGGTTCGACAGGCAACGTCGGCAGTACCACCGAAAAATCCACAGGGGGGACAGTACCCCGCCCGAGGACCCAACTCGCCGTCCTCGGAAAGCGGGACAGGACCCAGCGTCGGGACTCCCGAAATCAGGGCGCCGGGGCTGCCGGCAGGGGTATCGTCAGCCGTTCGTAGCGGGTTGTACCCGAGCCCCCGACCGGGGAGGATGGCTCGGGAGTCGAGGTCGTGACCTCCGCCACCGGGGGAGCCTCGGCGGACGCCTCATCCCCCTGCGGCGGGGACTCCTCACGGGAACAGTAGGAAACCCCGAAAACCAGGGCAACAGCGACCAGAGAGAAAAACGACAACCGCCGGATCATGCGCCCGGCACGGCTCCGCCCGGGGCGACGTCCCCCGCCCGTATCCACGGGGATCGCCTGCCGTCGTCTCTGTCCGGTCATGGGGCTCCCATCAGGCAGCCTGCTGCGCCGGTATGGCGTGGCCTACCCGCTCGATGCTGTTGTCCTCACCAACGTAGACAAGGCTCGGCGCATAATGCTCCGCCTCGGCCTCGCTCATGCGAACAAAGGCAGCGATGATGAGGACATCGCCGACGCTCGCCCGATGCGCGGCGGAACCATTCACCGAGACGATCCCACTGCCACGGGCGGCCTTGATGGCATAGGTCACCAACCGCTCGCCATTGGTGACGTTCCAGAGATGGATCTCCTCGAACTCCCGGATCCCGGAGGCCTCGAGAAGGGCCTCGTCGATGGCACAGGAGCCCTCGTAATCCACCTCGGTATGGGTGACACGGGCACGGTGAAGCTTGCCTTTCAAAAGGGTTATTTCCATCAGAACACTCTTCTCCATCAAGGTCTGACCAGACGCAGGTTATCGATCAGGCGGGTCGAGCCCACATACGCCGCGATGAGCATGACCGCCGCACTTCCAACCCTCTCCAGGGAAGAAAACGTTTCCGCATCCCGAAGACTCACATAGTCCACCCGCCGGACCCCCGCCTCGGCCAACACCCGGGAGGCCACCTCCCGCAGCCGACCAGCATCGTCCTCGCCCCGCCCCAGCGCCTCACGGGCCGCCGTCAGGGCCCGCCACAGCGCCCCCGCCTGCTCGCGCTCAGTCGAAGAGAGGTAGCGGTTGCGACTCGACATCGCCAAGCCATCCGCCTCCCGGACCGTCTCCACCCCCTCAACCCGAAGGGGGAAACCCAGGTCCCGGGCCATCCGCCGTATGATGATGAATTGCTGATAATCCTTCAAGCCGAAGAACGCCGTGTCGGGACGGACCAGATTGAAGAGGATCGCCACCACCGTAGCCACCCCCTGAAAGTGACCCGGGCGGAAGGCTCCGCACAATTCCTCTCCCAGGGAGCCGACGCGGACAACCGTCTCCCCGCCCTCGCGATAGATCTCACTGACCGGCGGCGCAAAGAGGGCATGGCACCCAACCTGCGACAACAGACGCCGATCCCCCTCGAGATCCCGGGGATAGCGATCCAAGTCCTCGCCGCGACCGAACTGCGTGGGATTGACGAAAATCGAGACCACCACCCGGTCGGTCCGCCGCAACGCCTCCCGCACCAGGGTCAGGTGGCCTTCGTGAAGCGCCCCCATGGTCGGCACGAAACCGACCGTCGCCCCCTCGCGTCCGGCCTCACGCACCCACCGGCGCAACGCCTCCCGGCTTTCCAATAGCAACGGCACCCGACCGACCTCCGCCCCCTGCATCGAACCCACTCCGTCAGGCTGTCGATCTGATTCTGGTCGGGGACTCCCTGGGCATGGTAGTCCAGGGGCACGAGACGACCCTGCCGGTCACCCTGGATGAAATGATCTACCACACCCGGGCAGTGGTCCGGGGGACGAAGCGGGCGGTCGTGGTCTGCGATCTGCCTTTCGGCTGCTACCAGTCCGGGGTCGAGGCGGCCTTTGCGGCGTC
>JADGCL010000156.1 GCA_015229005.1 Magnetococcales bacterium | reverse complement strand
TGGCCGGGGTTTTCGCAGGCGGTGGTGGCCGTTGCCGACCTGCGCAAGGGTGAAAAGCTGGTGCTGGTCACCACCCGTCCCGGGGCGGACCGGGCCCAGGTTGCGGCCTTCGCCAGGGCCAATCAGGTGCCGGAGTTGATGGTCCCGAAGCTGGTCATGGGGGTGGCGGCGGTTCCCCTGTTGGGTTCGGGGAAGACCGATTACCCCGCCCTTCAGCACCTGGTAGGCGAATGGCTGCTTTCGGCCTCGGTGGCTGCGGAGGTGGCGGGGGAGGAGGCTGGGATCGCATGAGAGAAGGACCCCTTGCCCCCGATGGCATCCCACACTTCCCGGAAGGGGCTGGGGGGGCTGGGGCGAAGCCCCGGGTCGACGATGGTTATCCCCCCGAGTATGATTTTCACCGGAGAGCGGCCCGGGTCCTGGGGGGTGCCACGGGGATGGTTTTATTTGACAGGGATGCCGTTTTCTGCTTGAATAGAGAGTCTTTATCGGGGGTCTTTGCCGGTTTCGGGCTGAGGGAGCGGCAGTTGGTGATCGCGTCCTGCGGAGTGTGGTCGCTCTTGGCCGTGGGATGTGGTTGCGGGGCTCGGTTGAGGGGCTTGGTCGCGGGGCCTGGCTGGAAAGCGGGGAAGGAAGCGGAGAAGGGGTCGGGCCGCCCGGGCGACTCACGATCCGGATGCAGGGGTCTCCGCCGGGAGGAAGGTGGCTATGAGCAGAATCGCTGATATTGTATTGCCCGAGGGTTATCGGCCTTCCGAGTCGGATCCTTACATGAGTCCGATGCAGAGGGCCTTTTTCCTGAAGATCCTCTCGGAGTGGAAGGGCCAACTCATCGAGGATGCGGCAAGGACCCTCTCCATGATGACCGAGGAGAAGGCGGTCTTCGCCGACCCCACCGACCGGGCCACCCTCGAGACCGACCGCAATTTCGAGCTGAGAACCCGGGACCGGGAGCGCAAGCTCATCTCCAAGATCGATCGGACGATCGAGGCGATCGAGGCCGACGAATACGGCTTCTGCGATGAGTGCGGGGTGGAGATCGGCCTCAGGCGGCTGGAGGCGCGACCGGTGACCGATCTCTGCGTGGGCTGCAAGACCAAGGCCGAGCAGATGGAGAAGGTCCAGCGGGCCCCGGAGGACGACACCGTCCTCTGACCGTATCTGTCGGGCGCTGGTCTGTGTGTCTCGTTACCCTGCGTTGTCGGGCGCTGGTCTGTGCCTCCTGTTGCCCCCGGTGTCACTGGCGGCGGCCATTCGTGAGGTGACGCGGAGGAGCAGGGTCAGGATCAGAAGCCCGGCGGCGACGATTCCCAGGGACACCCGGATCTCGATTGCAGTTGGATCGTAGCCCGCCATCTCTCCGAGTGGCGTCGGGATGAAGCCCGGGACGATCAGTCCCGGCCCTTTTTCCAGCCAGACGCCGACCACGACCGCCACCGCCGCCATCCCCGAGATCCCCCTGTGGCGTCGCCAGGGGGTGACCAGAAGCAGCACCGCCCTCACCCCGTTGAGTGCCATTCCCGTCCAGACCCAGTCGCTGAGATAGCCCGCCCCGCCGTGAAGCAGGAGCATGGTTCCCCTGCCTGGGCCGGTGTGACGATGGAGATGGACGAAGAGTTCGGAAGCCAGAAAAAAGAGGTGGATGGAGAGGGTGATGGCCATCACCCTTCTGAGGAACGCTTCGGTCTCCTGGAAGCGGGAGGCATGATCGAACCGATCGAGCAGGCGAAGGGTGAGGAGGAGGATTCCGGAGCCGGCGGCGAAGGCGGAGGCGATGAAGCGAGGGGCGAGGAGGGAGGAGTGCCAGAAGGGGCGGGCGGGGTTTGCCGCCAGCATGAAGGCGGTGACGGTGTGAATGCCGATCCCGAGGAGGATGGCGAGGAGGATCGCGGGGAAGAGTCCGGGCGGATGGGGGGGCAGGCGCCGATGGTGGCGCCGGAGGACGAAGAAGAAGAGGAAGAGCGAGAGTGCCAGGTAAAGGCCGAGGACGAGCATGTCCCAGGCGAGGATGGAGAGGGGGAAGTTGGGGGTTCCCCACCCGGGAAGGGCGTGCCAGATCCGGGCGGGGCGACCGAGATCGACGAGGACGAAGAGGAGGCTCATGACGACGGCGGCGATGGCGAGGGCCTTGGCGGGCAGGAGGGCTTTTGCGGCCTCCGGGTGGTGGAGGAGGGCGGCGGGGATGACCAGCACGACGGCGGCGGCGGCGACGCCGACGAGAAAGGTGAAATTGCCGATATAGAGTCCCCAGACGACCTGGTCGCTCAGGCCGGTGACCTGAAGGCCGAGACCGGCTTGCTCCCCGTAGGCAAGGCCGCCGAAGAAGACGCCGGCCAGCAGCAGGGCGATCCAGGCGTGATAGAGCGGGGGGCCGGCCAGGGCATGGCGGCAGAGGGTGGGGAGGAAAGGGTCCGGGGGGCTGGGATCAGACATCGGTGAAGTACCAGAAGTTGGGTTGGGTGGCCTGCTCCTCCTTGAGACGGAAGATGGACTTGTTGTTCAGGATATAGCGGAGTTCGCCGTCGGGATCGAGGAGGTTGCCGAAGAGGCGGGCGCCGGTGGGACAGGCCTCCTGACAGGCGGGCAGAAGGCCCTTGCGGGTGCGTTGGATGCAGAAGGTGCATTTTTCCATGACCCCCATGGGGCGGGGGCGATTGCCGAGATAGTGGGTGGTTGGGGTGATGTGGCCGGCGGCGAGTTCGGGCTCGCGCCAGTTGAAGCGACGGGCCCAGTAGGGGCAGGCAACGGCGCAGTAACGGCAGCCGATGCACCAGTCGTAATCGATGACGACGATCCCCTCCGGTTCTTGCCAGGTTGCCTCGACCGGGCAGGCCTGGACGCAGGGGGG
>JADGCL010000155.1 GCA_015229005.1 Magnetococcales bacterium | reverse complement strand
CCCGGAAAGGCAAAAACAAGTTTTGCCTTTCCTCCCAGATTCAACGGGTTACACCATCCCGTTGAATCTGGCCGGCCATCCCTGGAAGGCTCTGCCCGTTTATCAACGGGCTGCTACGGAACGTTGATGGCTATCGCACCGGAATATCCCCCGGACGTACAGGTCACCGTCCCCGTGTCCGCCTCGGCGCCCCCGCCTCCGGTCACCGTGAGAGAAACCTTGAGCGTACCATTCAGGTCGGTGATCCCATTGGTGGAATCGGGATGATCGTAACCGGCGGGGTAGGCAACCGCGACATCGAAGGCAGCGCTCGATTTGGTCCCAATGGAAAACGCACAGGAGACCTCCTGGAACGGCAGCGGGATCTTTCCGGCGTCCATGACCTCGACCTCAACCGTGTATGTCCCGGTCTTGCTCAGGGTCTTGGTCGCAGGCGTCAACGAAAGCGGCGACAGGCCATTGAAACAGAACTTCCCCCGGGTCACCGCCGTAGCGCTGGAGTCGTTGGCAGCGACCACCAGCAACACCTGGCCGCTCGAATTCGGATAACGGCTGTCCAGGGTCGAATATGCCCCCGTCGCGGCACTGTAGCCGAAACACCCCAATCGGATCGTCTCCCGATTGGCCGGATAGGTCACCCGAAACGGGGCCAGACCACCGGTCGTCGTGGTCGTCCCCGACACCAGACTCGTGGGATCGCAGCCGCTGCTCGACTTGTACCCGTGAATCGCCCCGCCCACCAGGGCACTGCCCATGTAATAGGGCAGGGAGGCCGCCGTTGTGGAAAAAGACGCATTGACAGTTGCGCTCGTCGCCGCCGGCGACGACACCAAAAACCGATTCTTGTCACCTGCCCCAACCCCGGAGTAGATGATCAGCCTGTCCCCCTCCTTGAGCTTGCGGGAGATCCCATCGCCGTCGGGATCGACCCCACTCGTGTCGAAAGCAGCTCCAACCGCGCTCAGATCCTTGCCGCCAGCAGTCACCGAACCATTCGTTCCCTGGGCGATCACCTGGTCCATCAATCCCAGAGAGAGCACCGTCCCGTCCGGCACGGCATTGCCGTGCTGGTCGGTCACCAGCGCCGTGCCGATGAGACAATAGGCCCCGGAAAGCCCGTACTGGCTCATGTTGACCAGGGCGGAATCCCGAGGCTCGGAAACGATGATCGACTGCGGCGGCCCCGAGGAGATGGTGATCTGCGACGAGGTCGCCGAGGCCAGGGTCAACCCGGCCGCCTCGATCTCACTCTCGGTTTTTCCCTGCGCCGCCGCCTCAGCGCCAGCCTTCAACGCCTGGACCTTCAGCTCCACCACCCCGGGGTATCTGCCGGATTTGAGGTTCAATGTCACCGAACCGTTGGTCGTGCGCACATAGATGAAGTTGTCACTGGCCGAAGAGGAGACCGTCGTGCCACTCGCATTGACCCCCGAGACCGTCTCTCCCCCATGGGGCCGGGTGATCAGGGCCACCCGCAGGTCGTTCTCGGTCGAGGCGTAGGTACTGCCCTCCTGAATCGGATCCCCGGCATCATCCATGACCTGGATGGTGATATCGGTGTTTTCGGTCTTGCCCACCCCGGCGACGAAGAGCTTCGACTCCTTGCCCGTGATCTGGATCGAGGCCGGCGCCCCGGTCGACGAGGCGGCTCCATAGGTGATCCGGGTGGTCGCCACATCGGCGAACTCCCCCACCTTCAGATCGCCGTTGCCGGTCGTGGTCGGCGCCAGGATGGTGAACGACGCCTTGCCAAGCGAGGTCGGCGCCGGGTTCTTGTCCGAAATGACCGTCCCCTTGGTCAGCACCAGGGTCACCTGGGTGCCGTCATCCACGGGATTGCCGTTGACATCCCGCAAGGTCACCGTCACCCCGGCCGTCGAACTCCCGTCCGCCGGCAACGTCGAAGGGTTGACCTCGATCGAGGAATTGGCCGCACTTACCGCCCCCGCCTTGAAGGTGATCGTGCTGAATTGATTGAAGCCTCCGGCGCTCACCGTGATCACCGCAACCCCGGTGCGGGTCGAGGCGACGAGCAACACCTCCGCAAGTCCGTTGTCGTCGGTGAAGCGGCTCGCGGAGGTCTCGGTCGCCGAGGTCGAGAAGGAGCCGGAGGTCGTCTGAAAACCCACCATCACCCCCTTCTGCGCCTTGCCCCCAAGATCACTCACCTTCGCCCGGATCAGCGCCGTCCCCTTGCCGTCGGCCAGGAGCGAGGTCGACCCCAACGTCAGAGTCAACGCCCCGACCTTCCCGGCATCGACCCCCGCCTTGGTCTCCTCCAGGTGAGTTTCGACCCCAAGAGCGGCGATATCGACCCCCTCCGAGGCGATCACCCCGTTGACACTGGCATCGAAAGTCGCGTCCGCCACCGTCGACAGATCCATCGCCGGCACCACCGCATCGCGAGCGGCAATCTTGGCACTGGTAATGGCAACCGTCGAACAGGTGGCAGGCGTCGTGGCAAACGAACACAGATAGCGACCGATGTTGTCGACCCGCGTCCGATAGTCGGCATCCTTGGGATCCACCAGCTCGAAGGCCGAGACCTGAACCCCACTCGCAGAGGGTGTCACCGACCCCAGGGTGACATTGCCGATCTTGAATACGACCTTGTCGTAGCTCCCCGCCACCACATTGCCGTTCGCATCCACTTGAGCCTTGTAGGAAAAACGACCACTGCCGTCGGTCGTCCCCGAGCCGGTGACGCCACCGCTGCCGCTGATCGTCGTATAGGGCAGACCCGAGACCACACTGCCGACGAAAGTCCCGGTCAAGGTGGTCGTGGTCGTGCTGCTCGTCGTGGTCGTGGACTTGGTCGAGGCGGCAGCGGACGTCCCCCCCTTGCCACTCTCCCCCCCACCGCACCCGGCCAGGGCGAGC
>JADGCL010000154.1 GCA_015229005.1 Magnetococcales bacterium | reverse complement strand
AGGGGCCGGGTCGGAGAGTCCCTTGTGGTTGGTTGCGGCGACCGTTCCCGTCCCGGTGGTTTCCGTCCCGACCGGGCGCAGGGGGATCGAGAGGGTGAAGGTACTGCCCTCACCGGCTGTGCTTGCGACCTCGATGCGGCCTCCCATCATGGTGGTCAGGCGATGGCAGATGGCAAGCCCCAGGCCGCTGCCTCCGAAGCGACGGGTCGTCGAGGCCTCGGCCTGGACGAAGGGCTGGAAGATGATGCCCAGTTTTTCCGGGGGGATGCCGATCCCGGTATCGGTCACGATGAAGCTGAGGAGATCCGGTGTCGCCCCCCTCCAGACCTTCAGGGTGACCTCTCCCGCTGGCGTGAACTTGATGGCATTGCTCAAGAGATTCAGGAGAATCTGTCGCAGGCGGTTGGCGTCCCCCAGGACCCGTCTGGGGACTGCTTCGGCGACGACCAGACGTAAGGTGATCCCCTTTTCCCGGGCCCGGTCGAGCTGGATGTCCAGGATCTGCTCCAGGAGCGCGGGCAGCTCGAAGGGTCCGAGTTCCAGGTCCAGTTGCCCGGCCTCGATCTTCGACAGGTCGAGGATATCGCTTACCAGTCCCAGGAGTGATTCGCTCGCGCGCCGAGCCGTCTCCAGATAGCGCCGCTGTTCGGGGGTAACCTCGGATTCCAGCAACAACTCACCGAGACCGAGGATGGCGTTCAGGGGAGTGCGAATCTCATGGCTCATGGTGGCCAGGAATTCGCTCTTGGCACGGTTGCCCGCCTCGGCGGCTTCCCGACGGGTTTCTGCTTCCCGTTTGGCCTCGGCCAGCTCGGCGGTGCGTTGTGCCACCAGCTTTTCGAGGTGATCCTGGTGGCTCTTCAACTCCATGTGGTGCAGGATCCGGCGGCGGACGATCTCCGGGGAATAGGGCTTGGTGATGTAGTCGGCCGCGCCGACCCGGAATCCCTCGCTCTCATCCTCCGCCTCCCGCTTGGCGGTGACGAAGATCACCGGGATGGGATGGGTGAGGGCATCGGCCTTGAGACGGCGGCAGACCTCGAAGCCATCGATCTCCGGCATCATGATGTCGAGGATGATGATGTCGGGGGAGGCGTTTCTGGCCAGGCGTATGCCCTGGTGGCCATCGAGGGCCACGAGGCAATGGAAGTCGGCCAGGATTTCCCGCAGGACATCCAGGTTTCCGCGCTGGTCGTCGACGATGAGGACCCGTCTCTCATCCGGAACGGCAGGGAGTGGGGTTTCCTCCACCTCCCCCCCGATTCCTGGCGGGAGAATCGCGATCAGGCGACGAACGCCGGCGAGGGCTTCATCGAAGCGGTACTCCCCGATTTGTCTGCCGATCTCCGTCAGATGGGCGACGGTGGGGGGGCCCAGGAGGTTTCCCAACTCCCGCAAGGGGATATTTGCTGCCAGGCTATGATGGCGCAAATGGGAGATCAGGGCGGTCAGGAGGAGCCGGGTCCGCTGGTGATCGACGGGGTCGAGGGTGATGGACGGCCAGGGTGTCGTGGGGGGGAGGGCGAGGCGCGGGGGGGGGACCCCGCCGCCGAGGGCCTCGAGCAGGGAGGAGAGGCAGTGAACGAAGGCGGTCGTGGCGACCTGCAATTGTTCGCCATCGCCCGCCGCCAGGGTCTGCTCCAGGTTTGCCGCCGCCGCGGCCAGGGGAACGGCCCCAAGGTTGGCCGCCACGCCGCGGATGGCGTGGGCCAGATGGTCCACCTCGGGCCAGCGCTCGTGGTGAAAGGCCTCCTCGATCTCCTTGACCGAGTTCTGGTAGGAGTCCCGGAACCGGTCCAGGAGGAGACGATAGAGGCGGAGATTGCCGGAGAGCCTGGCAAGGCCCGCAGCGATGTCGAGTCCCGGGATCTCGGGGAGTGAGGCGACCGACGGGCTTGGGCCGGTCGGCGGCGGTTCCAGGGGACGGCGGATCCATTGGGAGAGGACCCCGTAGAGGCGCTCCGGGCGGATGGGCTTGTTCAGGAAGGCGTTCATTCCCGCCTCCAGGCAGAGCTTCCGATCCTCCTCCTGGGAGTGGGCGGTCAGGGCGACGATCGGCAGTTCCCGGAAGCGTTCCTGCCGACGCAGCCGGCGGGTGGTCTCCATGCCGTTCCAGCCCGGCATCTGTACATCCATGAGGACGGCGTCGTAAGTGTAGCGGTCGAGCCAGGAGAGCGCCTTCTCCCCGCTTTCCGCTTCATCCACCACCACTCCGACCCGTTCCAGCAGCTCCCGGGCGACCTGACGGTTGATGGGGTTGTCTTCGACGAGGAGGATTCGCCCCCCCGCGACCCGATTGCCGGTCTCGTTTTCCAGGCTGAGGACGGGGGCGGCACGACGGTCGGAAGCGGGGGCCTGCTTCTCCCCCATCACCTCGGTGATGACCCTGACGAGGCGGGAGCGGGTGATGGGTTTGTCGATGAAAGCATCTACGCTCGCCAGACGACCGCTGGTTCGTGGGGTCTCGACACCGAAGGGGACCAGGAGAAAAAAGACGGGGGCGGGGGAATTCCCGGCGGCCCCCAGGAAGGCCCGGATTTCGACGGCGGTCTCCACCCCGTTCCTGGTCGGCAGGGTCCAATCCAGGAGGGCCAGGGCAAAGGGCGGGGCCCCGGCGACATGGTCGTCGAGGACGGTCTTGATGGCCCGGGCGCCGGAATCCACCGCCGTGGGGATCAGGCCGATGGCGCCGAGAAGCCCGGTCATCTCGGTGGCGCACAGCGGGTGGTCCTCGGCCAGAAGGACCCGCTTGCCGAGCAGGGCCTCCGGCAATACCGGTCGTTTCCGCCGGTTCTCCGAATGGCGGGGGATGATGACGGCAAAGGTGAATTCGCTGCCTTGACCGGGGAGACTGGTGGCCTGGATATTCCCCCCCATCAGCT
>JADGCL010000153.1 GCA_015229005.1 Magnetococcales bacterium | reverse complement strand
GCTGCGGCCCGAAGTTGACCGTATAGTTTTCGAAGATCCGCTTCTCGCCCATCAGCCCCTCCCCCCGGAGCCCGGCGAGGGGGGCCTGCCGACCGGGGCATACAGTTCCCGATTCCCCAGGGCAAGATCGGTCGGCTCCCGCACCACCCGCCCGACCTCGGGGTCGTAGCGCACCTCGTAATGACCGGTGACCGGAAAATCCTTCCGCAGGGGGTAACCCTCGAAATCGTACTCGTTCAGGATCCGGCGCAGATCAGGGTGGTTCGCAAAGGGAATCCCGAAGAGATCATAGACTTCCCGCTCCCCCCAGTTGGCCGAACTCCAGACCTCGATCACCGACGGAACCGCCTCGCCGTCCGCCGCCCCGACCTTCAGGCGCAGACGGTGATTCCGATAGACCGAAAGAAGCTGGTAAACCACCTCGAACTCGGGCTCCCGATCCGGGTAGTGGACCCCGGCGATGTCGATCAGAATCTTGAAATCGAAGGCCTCATCGTCGCGGAGGCGCGTCGCCGTGGCAACCAGGTCAGCAGGGTCCAAACGCATCACCAGGGCATCGGCGAGCCTCTCCAGGGCAACCTCGGGAAACTCCCGCCGCAGAGCCGTTTCCAGAGCGTCCAGCTTCGCCGCGATCATACCCCCTCTCCCCAACCGGAGTAGACCCGACCGGTACGGGTGATCTTCCGCTGCAGTTGCAGGATCCCGTACAGCAACGCCTCCGCCGTCGGCGGGCAACCAGGGACATAGACATCCACCGGGATGATGCGATCACAGCCCCGTACTACCGAATAGCCATAATGGTAATAGCCGCCGCCATTGGCGCAAGAGCCCATGGAGATCACCCAGCGGGGTTCCGGCATCTGGTCGTAGAGCTTTCTCAGGATCGGCGCCATCTTGTTGGTCACCGTCCCCGCCACCACCATGACGTCGGACTGACGGGGACTCGACCGGAAGACGATCCCGAAGCGATCCAGATCGTAACGACTGGCACCCGCCTGCATCATCTCCACCGCGCAACAGGCCAGACCGAAGGTCATCGGCCACATCGACGAGACCCGGGCCCAATTGACCAGAGTGTCGGCCGAGGTCAGAAAAAAACCGCGATCGGCGGCCTGGCGATTGATCTCCTCGATCACTCCCATTCCAACGCCCCCTTTTTCCAGGCGTAGACAAGCCCCGCCACCAGCACCAGGAGGAACAGGACCATCTCCACAAAACCGATGAAACCAATGTCCCGGAAGGCCACCGCCCAGGGGAAGAGAAACGCCGTTTCAATATCGAAGACGACAAACAGGATGGCAAAAAGATAAAAACGGACATCGAAGGGCATACGAACGCGATCAAAGGGTTCCAGACCGCACTCGTACTGATCCCGCTTGACGGCATAGGGCCGTCTCGGGCCAACCAGATAGGAGCCTCCACCCATGAAGAGGGCGAGGCCGATGGCAATCGCCAATAACACCAGAATCGGGAAATAAACCTCCAGCACGGCGTCGGACTCCTTTCGGCTCTCCAGACCTTCCTCTCGCCCTCGGCTTCCCCACCTCCCGGTCGACGCAGCGACCTTCTCCACCCCGCCCACCCCCCGCAGCAACCGGGCCGGGCGTTTGAGAACTACCACTCTTCACTCTTCGTCGTCAACCATGCCTCTGCGGCGCCCCGTCGAATCCCCCCGGGAAATCTCCGCCGACCGGGGGGGACGCCTCACCCGGCGACCGCCCGGCAGCCGCCCGGAAACCGCCCGGAAAACACCCGGAAAACACCCGTTACAAGGTGACTTCGCCCCGATCCTGCCCTAAGCTCCTCCCCCATCGGCGGCACTCGCCCGGGCTGTGCGCATCCGAGGGGATCGACTCCCGCTTTTCCTGGCGTTCGCGGGCCAGGAATAAACCGAGCCACAGAAACGCCCGAAAAACCATGCACACCCCACCCCCCAGGGAGGCACCACCAGGATGTCCGCTCCGAGACCTTTCCGGCAACGCCTCCTCCCCTTCCTCCAGTGGTGGCCCAGGGTCAACCGCAAGACCCTGAAAAACGACATCCTCGCCGGCCTCCTCGGCGCCGTCGTCGTCCTGCCCCAGGGCGTCGCCTTCGCCGCCATCGCCGGTATGCCCCCAGTCTACGGGCTTTACGCAGGCATCATCCCGGCAATCATCGCCGCCCTCTTCGGCTCCTCCTGGCACCTCGTCTCAGGCCCTACCACAGCGGCCTCCATCGTCCTCTATTCCGTCCTCTCGCCCCTCGCCACCCCGGGAACCCCGGAATACGTCCAGCTTGCCATCACCCTGACCTTCCTTGTCGGCCTCACGGAGCTGGCCCTGGGCCTGGGAAGACTCGGCAACCTCGTCCACTTCATCTCCCACTCCGTCGTCCTGGGATTCACCGCCGGCGCCGCACTCCTCATCGCCATGAGCCAAGTCAAAAATTTTACCGGCATCCCCATCCCCCACAACAGCTCTTTTATCGACACCCTCGACTTCCTGATCCTTCACCTCGACCAGGCCCGGCCCCCGATCCTCCTCATCGGCACGACCACCCTCCTCGCCGGCATCGCCTGTCGTCTCTGGCTGCCCCGCATCCCCTACATGCTCGCGGGTCTCGTGGCCGGCGGTCTCTCCGCCCTGACGATCCCCCACCTCTTCGACAGCGCCGAAGCAATCCCCGCCATGGGCGCCATCCCCGCTTCCCTGCCCCCGCTCTCCCTGCCCGCACTCACCCTCGACAATCTCCACGCCCTCAGTTCAGGCGTCCTTGCCGTCGCCCTCCTCGCCCTCACCGAGGCCGTCTCCATCGGTCGCTCCCTCGCCCAGCGGAGCGGTCAGCATCTCGACGGCAATCAGGAGTTCATCGGCCAGGGACTCTCCAATCTCATCGGCGGCTTCTTCAG
>JADGCL010000152.1 GCA_015229005.1 Magnetococcales bacterium | reverse complement strand
CCTGGAAGGCGCGGAGCGCCCCCGCGAGATCTCCCTGGGCCGAGAGAACTTCGCCTATCTTCTCATGGCTCACGGAGAGGTCGCGCTGCCACTCCGCGTTCGAGGGATCGCTCGCGTTGACCGGCCCTTCGGCGTGGCTGCGGGTGGCCAGGGCCTCGTCGCGGGCCATTTTCGCCTGTCCACTCTCGTGCAGGGCCTGTCGCCAACCAGAACAACCGGACAAACCTCCCATCCCGGCTGCGACCAAGAGGATCGCCAACAGCGGCGAAAACAGACGAACGTGACGGACGTTCGCCTGCTGCTCACTTCGCCCTTTTGCCTCCTTCTGGCGAACAGCCCGAGAAGAGGCCCCGATGAGGATGATCTTCTCCGCCCGGTATCGCTCGGAGCAAACGTCCCCGGGGGAAGAGATGAAAATGCGGAAGGTGGGGCTGCTCATCGCTTGGTCGCCGTGGCGGAAGGGTGATGACGACATGACCCCCGGTCAGGGAATGGGAGCATGGCGTCACTCTGATCAACTCCGGGGATTGTGGCGGGGTTTTCGGGTTGCGTCCAGAGGAGCCGTCGACGGAGGGGGACGGATTCGCGATCAAGGCCGCCCTCGAAAACCTGTATTTCAACGGGCAGTTTTATTCAGAGGCAAGGCCTTATTCCACGTCACCCGGCCACGGCATATTCCACCGATCCCGGATTTTCCACGCGCTTGCTGGCATCGAGAATCTCCATTCCGACCAAATTGCCTTCCTGGTCGTAATCCATAATCACACCGGGTTTATCTTCGTCACTCTCCTCGACGGGCGCATTGGAAAAGACGATACGCAATACATCCATTTCCGGGTCATAGGTCACTTTCATGGCACTCTCCAGTATTTTTCGACTTTGCTGGAAAGGTCATTGTACCACCCTGTCGGCTGTTATTGCGTCACTCCCCCCCAAACTTCCCCGACAACCCTCGCGACCTCGGCCAAATCCTCGGGAGTGTGGTGCGCCGTCAACGAAAACCGGATCCTCGCCCCCCCCGGAGGCACCGTCGGAGGCCGGATCGCCACGGCGAGGATCCCCCTCTCCTCCAACCCCCGGCTCAAGGCCAACGCCGCCTCCGCCTCCCCCACCAGCACCGGCACGATCTGGGTCGAGGAGGCCCCGGTATCCAACCCCAATCCCCGGAAAAACCCCCGCAGCTCCGCCGCCCCCCGCAACAACTCCCGCCGGCGTTCATCGAGCGTCGGGACCAGCTCGACCGCCGCATCGATCGCACCCAACACCGACGGCGGCAACGCCGTGGCGTAAACGAGCCCCCCCGCCCGATTGATGAAATACTCCCTGAGTTCGCGCGAACAGGCCGCATAGGCCCCGAAACTCCCCAAGGCCTTGCTGAACGTCCCCATCACCAGATCCGCCCCCGGATCGCGCCCCGCCGCAAGACCCCACCCCCGGGGTCCAAAAACCCCGGTCGCGTGCGCCTCGTCGAGATAGAGGAAAGCCCCAAAACGCCCCTTGAGCTCGATGAGCCCCGCCACATCGACCTGATCGCCATCCATGCTGAAAACCGTCTCGGAAAGGATGAACCGGGGACCAGGCCGAGACCGATACCGCACCAGCAGCGATTCCAGGTGGTCGAGATCACCATGACGATAACGAATCTGCCGGACCCCCGCCGCCCGGCAGCCATGATGAATGCTCGCGTGATTGAGACGGTCGGAAAACACCAGCGGCTCACCCCCCAGGACCTCCCGGTCGAGCAGCGCCGGCAGCAGCGAGGCGTTCAATTGAAAGCCGGAAGCGAAGATCAACGCCGCCTCGCTCCCCTTGCCGGCGGCGATCTTCGCCTCGATCCCCGCAAACGCCGAAAGATTGCCGCTCACCAGCCGCGAGGAGCCCGACCCCGCCCCCCAACGCGCGGTCCACTCCCGGGAGCGTTCGATGAGGGCCGGGTGGGAGGCAAGCCCCAGATAGTCGTTCGAGGAGAAATTGCGGAGCGTCCGTCCGCCGACCACAAGAGACCCCCCCGGGCCGGGGTCGACCTCACGCAGGCCACGCCACTGATGCGCCTCCTGCCGGGCCAGGCGAAACCGGCGATAGTGGTCAAAGGGCATCGCAAACTCCGGAACGGGAAGGAACACCTTGTCAAACTATCGAAAAAGTCCACTCTTGTTCAGGGGCAAGGCCTTGTTCCACATCACCCGGCCACGGCATATTCCACCGATCTCGGATTCTCCATGCGCTTGCTGGCATCGAGAATCTCCATTCCGACCAGATTGCCCTCCCGATCATAATCCATGATTACACCGGGTTTATCTTCGTCACTCTCCTCGACGGGCGCATTGGAAAACACGATACGCACCACATCCACTTCCGGGTCATAGGTCACTTTCATGGCACCCTCCAGTATTTTTCGACTTTGCTGGTGCGGTAAACCGTGACGACGACAGCCGGATCAAACTGGGGATTCACGATCACCCGGACCAGGAACAGGCGACCATCCTCGAAGCGGACCTGTGATTGACAAGCGATCAGGGCATCCCGTTCCGCGACGATCTGCTGTGGTGCATCCAGCACCTCGTCAACTATTGCCCCAGAGATGCTGCGTCGCTCCATTTCCCGGGAGGCATGTCGTGAAATCCGGTAGCGCAAATGCTCACCCCTCCAGCCACAGCTTCAACCGTTCCGGACGCTGGAGAGGTCACAGTGCTACCGACAGAAAGGTTACAGTACTACCGACGGACCGTCACACGCCGGAGAAACCTTCGCCTGGCTCCGATTCCAGCCGCCCCCCCGGGAGCAACGGGTGCCCCCGCAACCACTCGCCCGCCGGCAGGCGTCGGCCTCCCCCCCCCCCGGCCCCCCTGGCCCCCAGGCACCCCCCCCCCCCCGCCCCCCCCCCCCCCCCCCCCCCACC
>JADGCL010000151.1 GCA_015229005.1 Magnetococcales bacterium | reverse complement strand
AAACTCGACCCGCCCCATGCCAGAGAGCCGACCAGCCTTGCCTGAAGTGATACGGCCCTGCTCAAAAAGTTTGAGAGCCAGCAAAAAACGCACCTCGTCGGAAAAATTATCCGGCAATTCAGCAGACAGAGGCAATCCTTCCAGGGGCAGTTCAATCATTAATGCGCTCACCACGCCCTCCTTGTCAACCACAACATTACATCCACAACGAGAAAAACCTCCGTTCGGCCATCCGCAAAGCAGTCCTGCCTCAAGACATCAGACAATCCAAAAAATTCATCTGAAAAACATGATATTGTGCTTGATACCCTTTTGGAGCAATGGCTGTATGCGGTCATCGCACACAACCCCAAACAGGAGCAACGCACATGACCAACCTCACCCAGAACGCACTGACCCCCGCACAACAGACCACCCTTGACAGCCTGTTGAAAAAGTCCATCCAAAGAGGAATCCGTAGACGAGGCCCCTGAAAATTTGGTTCAGGAGATATCTGACGAGCTACCCACCTCCTTGGTCATGGAACCCAACGACGCTGAAAATACCACAACCACTGAAACCTTGGCCATGGCAGCCCGTTTATCAACGGGCTGTTATCCTGGCGCACCCGGACCCCCGCTGAACTTTCAAAAAGGGGGTCCTGAATAGTTACTCCGCGCCGAGGTTCTGCGACCAATTTTCCAGGGTGGAGATCTCGCCCACCGGGATTCGCAGCCTTTCCCGGTCGCACCAACGTCCCTTGCCTCACGGACCTCGAGAGGGGATCCTTCCCCGAAACCAAGCGTCGTTCTCTCTTTTCGGCCCTTTCCGAGGGAGTCACCATCCATGTCCGGCACCTTCTCCCCTTCTTCGCCCCCCTCCCCGGAGCCGACCCAGGGATTTCTCCGGGCCTGCCTGCGCCTGCCGGTCGCAGAGACACCCCTCTGGCTCATGCGGCAGGCCGGGCGCTATCTCCCGGAGTACCGGCAGGTGCGCGCCAAGGCCGGGGACTTCCTCTCCCTGTGCAAGAACCCGGGACTGGCCACCGAAGTGACCCTGCAACCGGTACGACGTTTCGGGCTGGACGCGGCCATCCTCTTCTCGGACATCCTGGTGGTCCCGGAGGCCATGGGCATGTCGCTCCGCTTCTCCGAGGGGGAGGGACCGATCCTCGACAATCCCCTGCGCGACAGGGCAGCCGTCGACCGTTTGCGGATCCCCGACCCGGAGACGGCCCTGGGATATGTCATGGAAACGGTGGCGCGGATCCGCCGGGAACTGCCGGCCTCGGTCCCCCTGATCGGCTTTTCCGGGAGTCCCTGGACCCTGGCGACGTACATGGTCGAAGGGGGCAGCAGCAAGGGATTCCGCTGGATCAAGGCCATGATGTACAACGACCCGGGAACCCTGCACGCCCTCCTCGAACGGATCGCCGACAGTGTCGCCGCCTACCTCAACGCCCAGATCCGGCACGGCGCCCAGGCGGTGCAGATATTCGATACCTGGGGCGGCGTCCTGACCCCCCAGGCCTTCCGGGAGTTCTCCCTGGCGGGGATGGCGCGAATCCTCTCCCGCCTCGAACGCCGTGGGAGCGACGGCAGCAGGGTCCCGGTGATCCTCTTTGCCAAGGGGTGCGGAACCATGCTGGAGGCCATGGCCGATACCGGTTGCGAGGTCCTGGGTCTCGATTGGACGACCCCCCTGGACGAGGCCCGCAGGCGGGTCGGGGACCGGGTGGCCCTCCAGGGCAACATGGATCCGGCGGTGATGTATGCCGACGCGGCAGTGGTCCGGCGGGAAGCGACGGCGATCATCCGGGCCTTCGGGGCAAACCCGGGGCATGTCTTCAACCTGGGACACGGGATGGCCCCGGATATGGACCCCGAAAGAGTGGTGGAACTGGTCCGGGCGGTACGAGAAACCAGCAGGGAGATCCTGGCCAACCCCCGCTGAGGCCAATTTTTTCGGAAGATCGCCGTGCCCAATACCCTCAACCGTCACAAAGGGTTACCCGCTCGGACGAGGTGACAAACCAAATATTGTTTTGCCTTTCCTTTCAACTTCAACGGGTTACACCATCCCGTTGAAGTTGGCCGGCCATCCCTGGAAGGCTCTGCCCGTTTATCAACGGGCTGTTATCCTTGCCCAGGAGCGGTTACCGGGGCGCGAGCTTGATTTCCAGGCGGCAACCAACAGCTTCAGCGTAGCGGCGCAGCGTAGCAATGGACGGAGAGTGCTTCGCCTTGCCACCCCCCGATTCCAAGCGGGCCACAGCGGGTGTGCGGGTTCCCATCCGTTCGGCCACCTGTGCCTGGGTCATCCCGGCCTTCCTGCGGGCCGCCGACAACTCGTCGAACAAACGGAATTCCTCGTCCAGGGCATCGTAGGCAGCCTTGAATTCCGGATCTGTCTTCCATTCAGCAACCATCTCGTCATGTGTTTGCACGTCGAACCTCCTTCAGTCGACTCCTGGCAACTGCGAGCTCTCGAAGGGGAGTCTTATCGGTTTTCTTGACGAAAGCGTGAAGGACAAGGACCTTCCTGCCAACGATCAGACAGAAAAACGCCCGTCCTGTTCCCTCCGTGCCCTTCACTCTGACCTCAAACAAACCGTCGCCCATCGAGCGGGTAAACGGCATCCCCAAATTGGGACCTTCCGCCTTCATTCGGTCCGTGATCCGCGTGTAGACCGCACGAAGGCCGGTCGGCCACCCTTTGATGGCCTGCTGGACTGCTTCGGTGTGGTAGGCGATTTCCCATTCCATGGCCAAAAATTACCAAATCCGTTAACACCCGTCAAGCGGGCCACCAAGCCCAAATCCACCGCCTTCCACCTTTCCAATCGCCGGATTCAGGATAATCGTCGACCTGGGGCTTCGCCGGTGAGGTAGGGACGGCCATTACTGGCCGCCCCCCTCGCAGAACCGGACGTGC
>JADGCL010000150.1 GCA_015229005.1 Magnetococcales bacterium | reverse complement strand
GATCCGCCGCCGAGCCACAAACCAGAGAAAAGGAACAAAGAACAATACCCCCAGCAATCGTCCCAATAAACGATGCACGTACTCCAGCCAATAGATCCCCTGGAAACCGACCAGATCCATCTGCCAATTGACGTGACGAAACTGCGGGGTCAGCCGGTAGTCGGCGAAAGCCGCCTCCCAACCCGCCCGATCCAGGGGCGGCAGCCACCCGGTCACCGGCGCCCAGGAGACCATGGAGAGCCCCGACCCGGTCAGACGGGTCAGCCCCCCAACCACGACCATCACCCATAACATCAGGCAGCACAGGAAGAGCCAGACAGCAACCGAGCGCGCATGTGTTGGGGTCACAACCGGTTTCCTCCCGGATGAGGGGGCCGACAGCGAACGCGGCGGTATCGGCAATCGCCAGGGGACACTGCGGAAACAGAAAGATCCCGGTCTTGACCGGGAGGGGCGAAGTGAACGATGATCCGCCGCACGGCATCGGTCCCCTCCGTGCGAAGCCGCATCGCCGCGACGGGCCTCGAATCCCTTGCCGGACTCCCCGAGGAGACTTGGACCTCCCGGCCTCTCGTACAACAAAGCCCGGCGCCACGTCCGGTCTCCAGGAAAGCATCATGCAGCGATATCACTACACCCTCTCCATCCCCGAAGACCAGGACAATCGCCGCCTGGTGGTCTCCTGGCTCCTCCTCGCTCTCGGCTCCCTGGTCGGATCAGGACTCGTCGTCATCCTGGTCGTCCTCGCCAGAACCCCGCTGATCTCGGCCATCATTCCCTGGGTCGCCTCCTTCCGCACCGCCCTGGTGGTCCATGTCGATCTCTCGGTCCTCGTCTGGTTCCTGGCCTTCGCCGGCGCCCTGGCCGCCATTACCCTGAACCGCCCCCGCCCCGTCATGGAAAGGACCGGCCTCTGGCCCGCCGTGGTCGGCGCCGTCATCATCGCCCTCTCGCCCTTCCTCGGCCCCGATCTCCCCTTCATGAACAACTACGTCCCGGTCCTGAAAAACTGGCCCTTCTTCATCGGCCTCGCCCTCCTCCTCGGGGGCTTCCTCGTCATGACCGTCCTGGGCTTGATCCCCGATCAGGACCCGGTCCGCACCACCCCGGAGGAGGCGGCCCTGCGCTTCGGCCTGAAGACCGCCCTCGCCATCATCATCCTCGCCGCACTGGTACAGATCCAGACCCAGTTCAAGATGCCGCTCGACTCGGAGAAGAATCAGGAGTACTTCGAGATGCTCTTCTGGGGCAGCGGTCACGTCCTCCAATTCGCTCACACCCAACTTCTGCTCCTGGCCTGGCTCTGGCTCGCCAGCGAGGGCGGCGTCGCCCCACCGGTCCCGGCATCAACCGTCATCGCCTTCTTCGCCGTCGGCGCCCTGCCGGTCGTCGTCGCCCCAGCCATGAACGCCGTCTACGCCATCGACTCCATGGACCTGCGTCTGGCCTACACCTCCCTCATGATCTACGGCAACGGCCTCGCGACCATCCCCCTCGGACTCGCCATCCTCTGGGGAATCTTCAAAGGACCACGATCATCTCCCGCCACCGTCGGTCCGGAACGAACCGCCCTCCTGCTGTCGCTCCTCCTCTTCGCCGTCGGCGGTCTCGTCGGCTTCCTCATTCAGGGGGGCAACGTCACCATCCCGGCCCATTACCACGGCTCGATCATCGGCGTCACCACCGCCTACATGGGATTGACCTACCATCTCCTCCCAAAGCTCGGCTTCCGTGCCCCCCCGCCGCGCCTCGCCCGCTGGCAACTCCGCCTCTACGGCCTCGGTTCCGTGGCCCACATCCTCGGCCTGGCCTGGTCAGGAGAGCATGGCGTCCCGCGCAAGACCCCCGGCATCGAACAGGGACTCGACGCCCTGGCGGCAAAGCTGCCCATGGCCATCATGGGAACCGGCGGCATCCTCGCCGTCACCGGCGGGCTGCTCTTCCTCGTCCTGGCCTTCCGCGCCATGCGCCACGGAAGGGACCGCTGACCAATGCCGCCGCCCCCTCCCTTCCCTGGAGCGAAAGAGAAGCCCCGGTAGTACGGAAACGACAGGCCCTCAGTCGGAACCCTTCGCCTTCTCCGACTCCCCCGCCCGGGCCTTCTCCTCCAACCGGGAGAGCAGCTCGTCCACCGATCCGGAACGCAGCAACTGGTTGAACTGGGCCCGATAGTTGGCCACCACACTCACCCCCTCCACCAGGACATCGAAAACCCGCCACCCATCACCGGTTTCGTGCAATCGGTAGGAAAGCTTCAGCTTCCTGCCTTTGGCCAGGACCTGGCTATCCACCGTCTTGAGAGAGGGCGACACATCGACCTCCCGAACGAAATCGATCTGTTCTCCCTGGTAACGTTCGATCTTGTCCAGATAGGCATTCTCGAGTAGCGCCTTGAAAAGCTGGATGAACCGCTCCTTCTGGGGCGGAGAAAAGTCCCGCCAATTCCGCCCCACCGCCGCCTCCGACATCTTGTGGAAATCGAACTGGCCGTAGAGCGCCTCGCGCAGAAGCCCCCGACGCTCATCCGTCCGCTCCGGCTTACCCAACTCGGGATCCTTGAGGATCTCGATGGCCTTGTCCACCGAAGCCTTGAGCTTCTCCACCCCACCCGCAAAGACCGGGGCACTCGACCCGAGGAGGATGCCGGCAACTCCGACCGCAACCAAAAGGCGCCTGGAAAAAATCCGCAATGTCATGGGGACCTCAGCCTCGATCACTGTACCGTGGGAACTTCAACACAAACCCAACCCTGATTATGCAATAACATCCGCCAACTTGAGAGCCCATGGCAGAAGGCCATCCACGGCCACTCAGCCCGAAGCAAGAAAAAAACGTGTCTCCGACTTCCTCACGAAGTCAACCGCTCACTCCGATCGAATCCGGCGACACACCCCTGCGCCAAGAAGCCCGTCTCGTTCCGCAGCAGGCCCCTTAGCAGACTGTTGAAAAAGTCCATCCATGGACTTTTTCAACCCGGAAAGGCAAAA
>JADGCL010000014.1 GCA_015229005.1 Magnetococcales bacterium | reverse complement strand
GGGAAGGAACCCCGGGGGGGAAGATTTCTTCCCCCCCGGGGTTCCTTATGCGATGCGATTGTATGAGCGTGCGTTTCCGCCGGTTAAACCGTGAAGATCAGTGACCAGCCAGCTCCAGGAGGAGCTTGTTCAGCCTGTGGACAAAGGCCGTCGGGTTTTCGAGCTGCCCCCCTTCACTGAGAAGTGCCTGTTCGTAAAGGAGCCGGCTGAGATCCAGGAAACGCTCCTCATTGGCCTCATCCTTGAGACGGAACACCAACGCGTGTGTCGGGTTCAGCTCCAGGATCCGTTTGGTTGTGGGAATGGACTGGCCCGCCTCCTTGAGCAACCGTTCCATGGAGGCACTCATGTCGTGTTCATCGCCCACCAGACATGAGGGGGAGTCGGTGAGACGGTGGCTCAGGCGCACGTCCTTGACGCTGTCGCCGAGGCTTTTCTTCACGCGCTCCAGGAGGCCTTTGAGGCTCTCTTCTTTTTCCTCCCGCGCCTTTTTCTCTCCGGCATCATCGTCGAGTTTGCCCAGATCCAGGGTCCCCTTGGTGACCGATTGCAGGTGCTTGCCCTCGAATTCGGTCAGATGACCAGCCAACCACTCGTCGACCCGGTCGGAAAGGAGGATGACCTCGATTCCCTTCTTGCGGAAGATTTCCAGATGCGGGCTCGCCTTGGCTGCGGAATGGGATTCGGCGGTGACATAGTAGATCTTTTCCTGCTCCGGCTTCATACGTCCCACATAGTCGGCGAGGGAGACCGTTTGCGCCGCGTCTCCCGTGTGGGTGGTGGCGAAGCGGAGGAGCTTTGCCAGTCTCTCGCGGTTGGCGAAATCCTCGACGATCCCCTCTTTCAGGACCACGCCGAAAGTCTTCCAGAATTCGGCGTATTTCTCCGGCTCCTTTTCCCCCATTTCCTCCAGCATCCCCAAGATCTTGTTGATGCTGCCCTTGCGGATCGCCTCCACCACGCGGTTTTGCTGGAGGATCTCGCGGGAGACGTTGAGTGGCAGATCGGCGGAATCGACCACACCCCGAACGAACCGGAGATAGTTGGGCAGGAGATCGGAAGCGACCTCCTTGATGAAGACGCGCTTGACGTAAAGCTTGAGTCCGTGTTTGCGCTCGCGATCCCACAGATCGAAGGGGGCCCGCTTGGGCAGATAAAGGAGGAGGATGTACTCGTGTTTGCCCTCCAGCTTGGCATGGAAATGGGCCAACGGAGGCTCGAAATCGTGGGCGACATGCTTGTAAAACTCATCGTATTCTTCCTGGGTGATCTCGCCCTTCGGTCGGGTCCAGAGGGCCGATGCCTTGTTGACGGTCTCCCATTCGGGGGCCTTGGCCGCCTCCTTCCCCGGCATTTCCTCTTCCTTCTTCTCTTCCCCATCTTCTTCTTTCAGAGGCGGGAGTTCCCGCTTCTCCATGAGGATGGGCCAGGGGATATGGTCGGAAAATTTGCGGACGATGGACTTCAGCCGCCAGTCGTCAAGAAATTCGTCATCCTCCTTGCGGAGGTGCAGGATCACCTCCGTCCCTCGAGCCGGTTTGGCAATCGTCGACAAAGAATATTCGCCATCGCCCGCCGACTCCCAGCAGACCCCCTGATCCGGCGGCAGGCCGGCGCGCCGGGTCAGGAGGGTGATCCGGTCGGCGACGATGAACGAGGCGTAGAATCCCACCCCGAACTGGCCAATGAGGTGGGCGTCCTTCGCCTGATCTCCGGTGAGATTCTTCAGGAACTCACGGGTTCCGGATTTGGCGATAGTGCCGATATTGGTCACCACCTCCTCCCGACTCATGCCGATGCCGTTGTCGGTGACGGTGACCGTGCGGCTTTCCTTGTCGAAGGTGATGCGGACATCCGGATTGGGTTCTCCTTCGTACAGGGCATCATTGCCCAGGGCCTCGAAACGCAGCTTGTCCAGGGCGTCGGAAGCGTTGGAGATGAGTTCCCTGAGGAAGACCTCCTTGTTGCTGTACAGGGAGTGGATCATGAGGTCCAACAGTTGCCGGACCTCCGTTTGAAAGGCCCGTGTTTCTTTCTGTTCCGTGTCACTCATGGCGTATCGAGAGCCTCCTGGGGATAACGGATTTCCTGGGTTCGCCGAAAATTCGGATTATTCGTCGCCGGCACTCTGCGGGTGCCACTGCCCAGAGCGGCAAAGGTGCCACCGCTCTGCGCGATATATATAGTGACCGGAGGACCCCATTTCAAGCAGGGGCGCCCGGGATTCACCCATTCTTGAGGATCATGCGATTGGTTTCCGAGCGGCTCTCGCCGACGGAGGTGACCCGAATGGCGGCCAGATCGGGGACCGGGCACTTGTTCTCGCAAATGCCGCAGCCGATGCAGCGGTCGGGTTCGACGAAGGGGCGTTTGAGCGTGACCTCTCCACCCTCCCGATGTTTGCGGGTCACGGTTTCGTACCAGATGGCCTTGGGCGAGGTCGGGCACATCTCCTCGCAGACGATGCAGGGGGTTTGCATCGACCAGGGGAGGCAGCGTCCCCGGTCGAAGAAGGCGGTCCCCAGCCTGATTGGTTTCTCCTTGGGTTTGATCCCGATCTTTTCGCCGACGCCGATGCGGCGGATGGCGCCGGTGGGGCAGACCTGACCGCAGAGGACACAGTGGTGTTCGCAGTAACCCAGGCGGTAGACCAGGATCGGGGTCCAGAGGCCTTCCAGCCCGGATTCGAGCATGGCCGGCTGGAGGACCTGGGTCGGACAGACGCGCATGCAGGCCCCGCACTTCAGGCAGCGGGCAAGGAAAGCCGACTCCGGCAGGGATCCCGGTGGCCGGATGACCGAGGGGGCCGGTCGGGATTCCGCCGACAGGGAACTCTTCCACAGGGGATATCCTGCCAGGGCCGCCACTCCGCTCTCCACCAGGCGACGGCGGTTGATGTCCCAGGGCTGATGGACACTGCTCCGGGAGCCGGGGAGACCGAAGTGCAGGGCACCCTCCGGACACTCTTCAAGACAATTCATGCAGAGGTGGCATTCGCTGACCCGGAGTTCGCCATCCGGGTCGCATCCTCCCTGGCAGGAGGTGAGGCAGCGACCGCAACCGCTGCAACGGTCGACATCCCGGCGGATCCGGAAGAGGGCCCGCCATGAGAGGAGTCCCAGCAGTGCGCCCAGGGGGCAAAGTACCCGACACCAGAAGCGGGGAAAGAGGCGGTTGGCCCAGAGGATGGCGAGCAGGAGGAGGGCGATGAGTATTCCCCCCTGAAACACCGGGTGGTGGAGGTAGAGCCGGAGGCCGGCAAAATCCAAGGCGGGGAATAGTGAGACCGCCACGGAGCGGGTCAGGAGTGCCAGCGGGTCGAGGAGACCCGTTTGCAGAGTCCCCCCGGCGGCGAGAACCAGGAGAGCGGCGAGGATGTAATACTTGGTCCGGAAGAGGGGCCGATAGCGGTTCAACCGGTACTCTTCCCCGGGCCGTCGGCGGTTCAAGGATCGCCCGACGATTTGGTTGAGAATCCCCAGGGGGCAGACCCAGGAGCAGAAAAAACGCCCGAAGAACAAGGTCGGAATCACCACCACCAGGGACCAGGCCAGCCCTCGGTACAGGGTGCCGCTGGTAAGGAGACCGGCCAGGGCGGTCAGGGGATCCATCTCCAGGAAGAGGGAGACCGCATACCCTTTGAGCCCCCGGAAGTCGGCCACGACCAGGAGAAAAAAGAAGAGGCCCAGGAAGGTGAGCGCCCAATAGCGGCGGATGGTGCGCAGAGTGATCATGGCCGAATCGGTCTGAAGTGGTAAAAAAAGCCATCCATAACCCTCTCCCCGGCTCCTCCAAACGTTTGGCGGAGCCTTGTTGCTAGCCGACCTGACTCTCGCTGTGTGGTAACTGGCGCCAGTCGACCACGCCCAGTCCGCGCTTCTCGGCCATGGCCAGGTAGGGGACCCGGGAGGCCTCCAGATCGAGAAAGGTCAGACAGAAGGCGTCGAGAGCGACCTCGTCCAGGCCCGCCACCAGGGTCGAGCCGGCCACCACATCCTGGAGATCGCCGCCGGTGGGGCCGTTGCGCTTGAGGATGCGGGTGGCATCGACGATGGTCAGGGTGGGGCGGACCGCTGCCGCCAGGTCGACGATCGAGGTGTGAATATCCTGGTGGAGTTGATTGCGTCGACCACCGATCACCCCGTACCAGTTTTTCATCGCCAGGGTGCAACCGCTCAGCGAGTGGTGTTTGACGATGGGCAGATTGATCACCTTGTCCGCCTCGTGGAAAAATCGCGAGACCGGCCAGATTTTGAGGCGTTCGCCCCTCATGTCGGTTTCGACGAAGTCCCTTTCGGAGGGGATCAGGACCTTGGCCCCGGCTTCCAGGGCGGCCTGTTCGATCCCCGAACGAAAAAAAGAGCGGTGGGGATCGTTGAGAGAGACGTCGCTGACCCACACCTCGCCAGCTCCCGCCTCGCGGCAGAGACGGGCGACCGCCCCCACCAGTTCCGGACCGGTATTGGCCGCCTGTTCCGGCTGCCGGTCCCAACCGACGTTGGGTTTCAATAATACCCTATCGCCCTTGTCGATGAAACGCGCCATTCCCCCCAGACGGGTCACGGCCTCGGCGGCCATGCGCGGGGTGTCGCTGCCGCGGACGATGACCAGTTTGGGAAAGAGATCCGATGGGGGAACACGAAAATCCCGGAGGAGTCGGGCCTCGGGCTTGGCGAGGGAAATCGGTTCGCGGGTATAGAGCAGGAACCCGCCCGCCACGAGTCCCGCTGCGATCCCGCTGCTTTTGGCAACCTCGATGATGAATTCCCGCCGGGTCGTGGTTTCCATGACTCGATTCCGACGCGGGCGTCGCTGTTTTTCCGGCATCGGTTTCTCCAAAAGATAAAATAATATCAAAAGTGGTTGGGGGAGTCTGAGGGGGAGGCTCTGCCTGCCCCCTCAGTGGGGGTTCGGGGGCGAAGCCCCTGAAATAACGTTCCTGAAACAACCGGATGATATCCCTGCCCACGTTGGAGCCGCCTTCGGCGGCGTGCCTGACGCAAAGCGCGTTCCGATCGTTGGGGCCGAAAAAACCCGGCCCCAACGATCGGAACGCCGAGGCCCGCGCCGGCGCGGATCCCGCAAAGAACGCGGGATCCGCTTGGGTGTAAAGGCGCGTAAAAGCAAAATCAAAAACAAGACCTTGGGGCGCTGCCCCAATCCCCGCCGGGGACCGTGACGGTCCCCGGACCCCTGCAAGAGTTGACTCGTCAATAATGGCTCAATTTTTGTTTGAAAAAATCATCCAACGGGCTGAAAACGCCCAGGAAATGGTCTCGATTGGTCAGGAAAAACCACTCCCCCTCATAGCGGTCATGGACCCGGACGAAGAACCGTTCCCCCTCCTGTTCGCGGCTGGTCTCGATCTCCTCGACCGTCAGGAAGTTTTGCAACTCCCGGGTGATTATCGCCACCTTTTCGGGAGTGGCGGCAATCAGGAAGACCTGGAAGGACTCCTCCTCTCTTTTGAATGATTTCTCTATCACGTTGTCGAAAAATGGCATGCCACGATAGTTTTCTTTCACGAACTTGACCCCCAGGGGAGTGCCGAAATCGGGGAATCCCCGTTGCCAAGAGTCGTCCTGAGGCTGAGGCCCGATGGCCGTGACCATGGTCTTCGCCGCCTCGGTGGCCACCTCCGCCCCGGTGAAGGAGGCCACCTTCAGGTAGTAACGCCCATGGATGGCGCTGACCCCCTTGCCGCCGGCAAATCCCATGGCCCCGATCTCGACTGGTGTCGAGGTCTCCCCGGCCTCGTCCATGAGAACCCCGAAGGCGTTGAGGGGGGTTCCCATATCGTAGAGATCGATGGTGACCGCCGGCGCCTGTCGATCCGTCCCCGGGCGGGCGAATTCCCCAACGGCCAGGGAGTCGAATCCGGCCCCGAGAAAAAATTCGGCGTGACCATTCACATATTCGTAGAGGTTTTCCTTGCCGAAGGTACGAATGGTCCCCAGTGGCTGGAGTTCACCCACTCTTTTTGGAAAAAGCCCCGCCAGGTGGTTCCCTCCCTCCCCGGGACGCTTGAAATCGACGAGGCCGGGGTCGAAATGCCGCCCATCCCACGCAACCAGGGCGATCACCACCAGGGGAATCACCAGGAGGGTGACCTTGATCCCCGAACCCGGCCCTCCCCCCCCCTCGGAGAGGGAGGGGGGCTTGGATGAGGGGTTGCGCGGAGGTGCCATCGGTTGGTGATCCGCCCCTTTAGACGAAGGGTGCGAAGGAGAGGGTGCGGTGGGCGGCCCGGAGCTTCTCCCCGACCGGGAGGCCATAGGCACAGCCCCGATCACAGGCCGAATCCGCGCAATCCAGGCAGGAGGAGGCGTCGTGGCCCAGGCGGGCGTAGGCGACCATCGCCTGCTTTTCGTCGCCGTAGTTCTCGAAGTACATCTGGTAGCGGAGGATGTTGGCGATTTCCACCCCTTCACTGCAATGCGACACGCAATCGCCACAGCCGGTGCGGCAATATGCCGTTCCGTGGAGGGCGGCGTAGCGGTCGAGTTCCTTCCGGTCGGCCTGGGTGAAGGGGCTCCCGGAAGCGGGCAGGAACTGGTCGAGCTGGTCCACGGTCTGGAAGGTCACCACCAGACCGCTCACCTCCGGGTGTTGCAGCACCCAGCGAAAGGCGGCCTGCTCGAAAGGCCCGGTTTTCTCGGTCACGCCGCTCTCCCTGGCCCCCGCCAGGGTCTTCATCGCCACCACCCCGACTCCCTTGGCGGCAGCCTGCTTGATGATTGCCGGCAGGGTGGGAAACTTCATGAAATTGAAGGCCATCATGACCAGGTCGTAGTGGCCGGAGTCGACCGCCTCCACCATGAGCTTTTCCAGATTGAAGGCCCCGTGGGAGGAGACGGCCAGATGCTTCACCTTGCCCGCTTTCTTCAGGGCGGCGTAGGCCTCCAGCATGTTGGGGTCGAGGAGCCGTCGCTTCTCCGCCTCCAGATCTTCCTTCTCGCCGATGGCGTGGACGAAGACCACGTCCAGATAATCGGTTCCCAGGCGCTTCAGACTCCCCTCGACGGCAGCGATATAGTCTTCCCGCTTGCTCCCCAGGGGCAGGTGCGCGGGATAGGGTTCGGTGCGACAGAATTTGGAGGCGATCACCACCTTCTGGCGGTCGAGCGACTTCAGGGCCTTGCCGATCAGATCTTCGCTCGGGCCATAGTCGGGAGCCGTGTCGAAATAATTGATCCCCCGATCCACTGCCCGCAAGACCATCGAGGCCGAGGGGAGCTTGCCGCCGCCGAAGGAGATGTCGCTCATCTCGATGCCGGTGCGTCCCAGGGGCCGGTATTTTTGCACCCGGGCCTTCTCCGCACGGGGCTGACTCTCTCCAACAAGGGGGGATCCCAGGGTCACTGCTGCGGCAACCGTGGCCGATGCCTGAATAAACTCCCGACGCTTCATGGTTCTCTCTCCCTTGCGGTTGTCTTGAATGAAAAAACCTATTCAATGGATTTTTGAGTCATCCAATATCCCGGTCTCTGCTCTCATCGCCTGCCGAAAAGCCTCTCGATACCGGCCAGAGTCAGGGTCACATAGGTCGGCCTGCCGTGACTGCACTGGCCCGAATGGTCGGTCTCCTCAATTTGGCGAAGCAGGGACTCCATCTCCTCCATCCCGAGCTTGCGCCCGGCCCGGACCGAACCGTGGCAGGCCATGGTCGTCAGGACCCGGTCCCGACCGGCCTCGACGGCCCCGCTCTGCCCGAAGGTCTCGAAATCGGTGACCAGATCCATCACCAACGTTCTGATCGGTGCCGAGGTCAGCAATGCCGGCAACTCGCGGACGGCATACTCGCCCTCACCGTATTTTTCCACGACCACCCCGACCGCCGCCAGGGCTTCCAGATGCTGCGCCACCCGCTCGGTATCGGTCGGAGAGAGTTCCAGGAGCTCCGGGATCAGGAGCATCTGCCGTGGCAGATGGTTGGTGGCGAAGGCCTTTTTCAAGGACTCGTAGACGATCCGTTCGTGGGCGGCATGTTGATCGACGAGGATGAAGCCATCGTCGGTCTGCGCCAGGATGTAGGTGTTGTGGAGCTGTGCCAGGGGCCACCCCAGGCGTCCGGAAGGAAGGGGGGGGGTCCGATAGCTCTCGGTCTCGTCCGTGGGGCCGTACCGAGGGACGAAGGGTTCTGGGGCCCTCTCGGTCAGGGTCGATGCAAAATCGAGTCGCCCCTGCCAACCGGCGTCATCGTTCCCTTCACCGTCCTGGGGGAAGGGCGAGCCGGGGAGACCCCCTTTTTCTCCGGTCGTGGTCGCCGCCGACCGGGGATCGGGCCAGGGGGGTGAACCCGGATGACCGACGCTGCCGGTGCGGTTTCCCCCTTGCGCGGAGCCTGTCCGATATCCCGAAAAGGGGTCGGGATACGCTCCCGCCTCGGGGGCCGACCCTGACCAGGAGACCGGTTTGCAGACGGCCGCCGGCAGGTTCGCGACGATCTCGGGATCGGGGGTCGAATCCGACCACGGGCCGACAGGGGGTGGAGATCCGCTCGTCGCCCCACGGGCAAACGGGTTTGCTGGTTCTCCCCGGGAAAAGAGGTCCGCGGGTTGGAAAGCCCGAAATCCCAGTTTCGCCAGGGCATCGCCCACGGACTGCCGGACCAGGGAATAGATGAAATTCTTGTGTTGAAACCGAACCTCGTGCTTGGCCGGATGGACGTTGACGTCGACCGTATCGGGAGGGATGTCCAGAAAGAGGGCGACGGCGGGAAACCGTCCTTTGGGGAGGAGATCGCCGTAGGCCTCGCGGACGGCATGGGCAACAATCTTGTCCCGCACCCAGCGGCCGTTGACGTAAAGATACATTCCGGAGGCCGTGGCGTGGTTCATGGCCGGCAGTCCCAACCAGCCGAAAAGGGAGGCGCGTTCCTTGTTGCTGTCGACCTCCAGGCAATTGTCGGCGAAATCCCGTCCGAAGACCGCCGTGAGCCTTTCCGCCACCGCCCGCTCGTCGTTGCCTGCCCGCACGGAGATGACCGGCTTGCCATCCATCTGCAGGGAGAAGCCGGCATCCGTATGGGACAAGGCGAGGCGGAGAAGCTGGTCGATGATGTGCTGGCTTTCTGTTCGGTCGGCACGCATGAATTTCAGGCGGGCCGGGGTGTTGAAGAAGAGGTTCCTGACGCTGATCCGGGTGCCGGGGGCCATGGCGACGCGATCCTCGCGCACGCTCTGCCCCCCCTTGAGGATGAGCTTCACCCCGAGTTCCTCGTTTGCCGGGCGGCTCTCCAGTTCGAGCTGCGAGACCGAGGCGATGGCCGGCAAAGCCTCACCCCGGAACCCCAGGGTGCGAATGTTGAAGAGGTCCTCGGTGCAGGAAATTTTCGAGGTCGCGTGCCGGAGAAGGGCCGTCGAGGCCTCTTCCAGGGCGATGCCGCAGCCGTTGTCGGTCACCTGGATGAGGCGCTTGCCCCCCTGCTCGACGACCACCGAGATCCGGGTTGCCCGGGCATCGATGCTGTTTTCCACCAACTCCTTGATGACCGAGGCCGGTCGCTCCACCACCTCCCCGGCGGCGATGCGGTTGGCCAGGACATCCGGAAGGAGGCGGATGACGGGACGGGACGAGTCGTTCATTGTGCGGATGCCTCCGGAAGTCCCTGTGGTGGCGCTCTCATCGCCGGGCACCCCGACACGGGGCACTCCCGGCAAACAGGCTTCGCCCGGCAGTGGTGTTTGCCATGACGGACGATCAAGGCGTGGAACTCCCCGAGTTGGGCCTGATTCCCTGGCATTCGTGTCTGGACCAGGGACTGCATCTCGCCGTAACCGGCCTTCTCCTCCACCCAGTGGAGGCGGTGAAAGAGGCGTCGGGTATAGGCATCGGCCACGAAGATGGCGCGCTTGGCCCCGTAGCAGAGGATGGAGTCCGCCGTCTCCTCGCCGACGCCGTTGACCCCGAGGAGCGCCTCCCGGAGGCGCGGGGTCTCCAGGGCGAAGAGCCGATCCAGGTCATCGTCGAATCCCTGCAGAAAGGTGCAAAGAGCCCGCAACCGCTTCGCCTTTACGCGAAAGTAACCTGCGGGCCGGATCAGCTCCCAGAGAGTTTCTTCCTCCAGGGGCCGGATTGCCGCCGGGTGGAGAAAGCCCGCATCCTCCAGCCGATCCACCGCACGGGCGGCGCCGGCCCAGGCCGTGTTCTGCACCAGGATCGCCCCGACCATCATCGCGAACGGACTCTTTGCCGGCCACCAGTACTGCGGGCCGTAGGCGGCATGGAGCTGCTCGAAGAGTCGATCCGGTCTGATTGTGGTCATGGGTCGCTGCCGATCGTCACTCGGTTTCTGGTTCCGACGCGGGTCGGACGGGAAACGCGATTTCCTGAAGCGGAAGTCTCTCTGTCCCCCCTCCCCATCGCCTGCCTGGCATTGGTGCATTTTACCCCCGGATCGTGTCAGAATAAACGCCGTGATCCGCAGCCTGGACGGTTTGCCGGGTCGGCGTGGTGGGGGAGTCAATCGGAGTGGAGACCCGGGAATGGGATGGGATATCAAAAAGGCCTTGAAAGACGCGGTGCGGTCCGCCTGGATCAGACACCGTTCCGAGAGGCCCAAGCGCCATTGGCAGCGGCTCTATCGGGGCAAGCCGGACGGGGAACAGAGCTGGTTCAAGGCGAGGCCGGAGGTCTCGCTGGAGCTGATTGCCCGGGCGAATCTCCCGAAGACGGCGCCGATCATTGACGTCGGCGGCGGCGCCTCGACCCTGGTCGACCACCTTCTCGATGCGGGCTACCGGCGACTTTCCGTCCTCGACATCTCTGCTGCCGCCATGGCCATCTCCCGGGAGCGGTTGGGAGAAAGGGCCGCTGAGGTCACCTGGATCGAGAGAGACATTGCCCAGTTTCAAGACCCTGGGCGCTACGCCCTCTGGCATGATTGGGCGACCTTCCATTTTTTTGTCGATCACCACGCGCGAGAGCGTTACCTGGAGGTCATGCGCCAGCACCTGGACCCCATCGGGCACTTGATTATCGCCACCTTCGCCTGGGATGGTCCGCGCCAATGCGATGGTCTGCCAGTCAAGCGTTACGATCCCGAGACGTTGCACGAGTTCCTGGGTAAGGAATTCAAGCTCCTGGAGGCTCGCCACGAGGTCCACCTGACCCCAGGCGGTATCGAACAGAAATTTCTTTATGCCCATTTCCGGCGGTCCCGGGGATAGTGGCTTGCCGGGTTGGAGGAATCAACTTGCCTGAGAATCCCGAAGCCGCAGAGATCACCCTGACCCTTCCCGTCGTCGGCATGCGCTGCGCCTCCTGCTCCGGACGCCTGGAAAGGGGGCTCGCTGCCCTGCCCGGGGTCACTCGGGCAGCGGTGAATCTGACGCAGTCGCAGGCTACGGTAGTGGGGCGGGTCTCGGTCGAGTCACTTCTGGAACGGGTGGCCTCTCTGGGATTCGAGGTCCCTCGGGCGCGGGAGAGTTTTGCGGTGAAGGGGCTTTCCTGTGCCGCCTGCGTCCACAAGGTGGAGGTGGCTCTGCGGGGGATTTCCGGTATCCTTGAGGCGAGCGTCGATCTGGTGGGGGGTGAGGTTGCCGTCGAGTATCTCCCGGAGGTCGTCGATTACACCGGGATGCGGGGGGTGGTGGCGGCGCTCGGGTTTGACCTCGTCCGCCACACCGGGGGGGAGGAGCCGCTGGATCGGATCGAGGCCGAACGCCGGCAGGAGAACGCCGGGCTGGTCCGTCGCCTGCTTGGGGGGGGGGCCGGTCTTGTGGCGACCCTTGTGGCCGCTCATTGGGAACCCCTGGGGCTTGACCGGGTGGTGGCACTTTCCGTTGATGCCACCCTTTGGCTCCAGTGGCTATGCATCACCCCGGTACAGTTCCTGACCGGAGGCTATTTCCACCGCAGCGCCCTGATTGCCGCCCGTCACGGCAGCGCCAACATGCACACGCTGGTCTCTCTCGGGACCTTCGCGGCTTATTTCTATTCGGTCCTGGTGGTGGTGGCCCCGGAATTGTTCACGGCCAGGGGGATGAATGGCGGGGTCTTCTTTGAAACCTCGGGGATGATCATCGTCCTGATCCTTCTCGGGCGTTTGTTGGAATCGCTGGCCAAGGGGCGGACCGCCCAGGCGATTCGCAGCCTGATGGCGCTCGCCCCGAAGAGTGCCCTGGTCCAGCGCGGCGGCGAGGAGGTGATGTTGCCTCTCTCCGAGGTGGTTCCGGGGGATCGTCTGCTGATTCGCCCTGGGGAGAGGATCCCGGTCGACGGGATGATCCTTGCCGGTTCGTCGAGTGTCGACCAATCGATGCTGACTGGAGAACCCCTGCCGGTTGCCCGGGGCCCTCGGGACGAGGTGGTGGGGGGGACCCTCAATGGTGAGGGGGCCTTCACCATGCAGGCCACCCGGGTGGGGCGCGATACGCTCCTGGCGCAGATCGTCGAACTGGTGCGCAAGGCCCAGGGGGGTAAGCCACCGATCGCCAGGCTCGCCGACCGGATCGCCGCCATCTTCGTGCCAACGGTCATGGCCATTGCTGCCCTGACTTTCGCCATCTGGTGGCTCTTTGGTCCTGAGCCGGCCTTCACCTACGGCCTGGTCAACGCCATTGCCGTCCTCGTGATCGCCTGTCCCTGCGCCCTGGGATTGGCGACGCCGACGGCCATTCTCGTCGGCACCGGTGTCGGCGCGAACCACGGGATACTCATCCGCGACGGCGAGGCCCTGGAGAGCGCCCACAAGGTCACCATGGTGGTCTTCGACAAGACCGGGACCTTGACCCAGGGGAAACCGCGCCTCACCGATTGGAGTGGCGATGATTCGCTGCTTGCCCTGGTGGCGGCGGCGGAGAGCCGGTCGGAACACCCGATCGCGGCGGCGATCGTCGCCGGCGCCAAGGCCCGGGGGCTGGTGCTGGCGCAACCGACGGATTTCGAGGCAGTCCCGGGGCAGGGGATTCGGGCTGTGGTCGAAGGGCGGCAACTGCGGGTCGGGACGCGGCGGTTTCTCGTCGAGGAGGGGGTCAATCTCGGAGCCATCCCGGAGGCCCTGGCGGATTCCTGGGCGACGGCAGGGAAGAGCGTGATCCTGGTCGCTTTGGATGGCAAGCATGCAGGTCTCCTCGCTGTTGCCGATACCTTGCGGGAGACGAGCCCGGCGGCGGTCGCGGCGCTCCTCCGCTCCGGGATCCAGGTCACCCTTCTGACTGGCGATAACGAGTCGACGGCGCGAAGCGTCGCCGCCGCCCTGGGAATCGAACGGGTGGTGGCGGAGGTTCTTCCTGCCGGCAAGGTGGCCGAGATCGAGCGCCTGCAAGGGGAGGGGCAGGTGGTGGCCATGGTCGGCGACGGCATCAACGATGCCCCGGCGTTGGCCGCCGCCGATGTCGGCATGGCCCTTGGGACCGGCACCGAAGTGGCCATGGAGGCCGCCGACATCACCCTGATGGCCGGGGATCCCGTCGGCGTTGTTCGCGCCATCGCCCTTTCGCGGGCGACCATGCGCAACATCCGCCAGAATCTCTTTTGGGCGTTCGCCTACAATGTCATCCTGATCCCGGTCGCGGCGGGGGTTCTCTTTCCCTTTTTCGGGGTTCTGCTCTCACCGGTCCTGGCGGCCCTGGCCATGGGGCTGTCGAGCGTCACCGTGGTCGGCAACGCCCTGCGACTCAGGCGACTGGCCTTGACCGGGGGTTCGCCGGACTCGTGAGGGTGTCTCCCCGGTGTCGGGATGGGTGTGATACCAATTTTGCGTCAAAGGTAGAGTATTGAGTCGGCGATTCTTGTCTGCCTTTATGGCGGATAAGCCTGGTCAAAGCTCTACGTATGACGTCAAATTGGTATGAAACCAAGCGAAGCAAGAGGAGACACCATCGTGGCTGTGACCCATGTGACAGCAGAACTCCGCAACCTTGTTGCCAATCATCCCCCCTTCACGGCGGAATTTCTGGTCGATACTGGCGCCATTCATTGCCTGGCACCCGCCTCGTCATTGCTCCGGGCGGGGATTGTCGAGGAGGGAAGGGCAGCCTACGAACTGGCCGACGGGAGCGTGGTGGAATATCCCTACGGCTTTGCCAGGGTTCTCTTCATGGGGCTGGAGACGGTCATCCAGGTCACCTTCGGCCCGGAAGGGTGCGAGCCCATCCTCGGGGTGGTGGCGCTGGAGAACACCGGGGTCGGTGTCGACCCCGGGACCCAGTCTCTGCAACGGATGAAATCCATCCCCCTCAAGTAAGGGATCCCTCCGCATCCATTGGTTGCAAGTGGCGGACGATGTTCTCCAGCAGGCGGCGCTTGCGGATCGGTTTGGTCAGATGGGCATTGCAGCCCGAGGCCAGTGACTTTTCCCGATCCTCCGGCAGGGCGTGGGCGGTCAGGGCCAGGATCGGGACCGGTCGCCGGTGTTGCCTCTGCTCCCACTTCCTGATCTTGCGGCTTGCTGTATAGCCATCCATCATCGGCATTTGCATGTCCATGAGGACGACATCGAAGGTGACCCCGGGTTTGGCCATCCACTCCAGGGCAGCGAGGCCGTTCTCGGCGACAACGAGTTGGCAGTCGGTTCCCTGAAGGAAGCCCTCGACCAGCATGACGTTGTCTTCGGAATCTTCCACCAGCAGGAACCGCCGTCCGGCCAGGGCAGCGATCAACTCCTCTTCCGGGGGTGCGTCGGTCTGGTTGTCCGGGGGGGGGATCTCCTTCGAGACGCCTTCCTGGACCGGCAGGGGAAGGGAGAAGAGGAAGCGGCTTCCTCGTCCAAGGTCGCTGGCGACCGATATCCAGCCCCCCATCTGGGTGACGAGTTTTTTGCAGATTGCCAGTCCCAGCCCGACTCCCCCATGGAGGTGACTCGCAATGTCGTCTGCCTGCACGAATGGTTCGAAAATGACGTCCCGCTTTTCCCGGGGGATGCCCTGGCCGGTGTCCTGAACCGAGAATTGCACATATCCCGGGTGATCCTCCTCGTCTTTTACGGAGAGGGTGATGCTCCCAACCTGGGTGAATTTGACGGCATTGCCGAGGAGATTGAGGAGGATCTGCCGGAGTCTGACCGGGTCGCCCAGACGGTCGAGGACGAGTTCCTCGGCGAGGGATTGGGTGACGGCGAGACGTTTCTCCCGGGCCAATACCCGGGTGGTCTCTACCACTTCGCTCGCCAGTGTCTCGAGATTCACGGGGACTTGGCGGAATTCGATCCGGCTGTTTTCCGCCCGACTGAGATCGAGGATGTTGTCGATCAGGGCCAGAAGTACCTCGCCGTTGCGAGTCAGGACCTCGACGAATCGCTGTTGCTTGGCATCGAGCGGGGTATCCCCCAGGAGTTCGCCAATACCGATGATGGCGCTCATCGGTGTGCGGATTTCGTGGCTCATGGCAGCCAGGAAGAGGCTCTTGGACTCATTGGCCGCCTCGGCCTTCTCTCGGGTCTGCGAGAGTTCCTTTTCCAGGCGCCGGAGGGCGGTCACCTCTTCTCCCGAACTCACCACGCCGAGCCATTTGCCTTGGGGGCTGCGGAGCGGCAAGGCGTTCCAAGAGATGAGGAGGGTCTTCCCTTCGCGAGTGACAACGACCCCCTCGACAGCGGTGACTGGTGGGGTTTCCTTCGTCGCTGCGCGATCGAACGCGGCTCGCTCAGCGTCGCGCGACTCCTCCGGGATACAGGTCGCAAACCAGTCCCGACCGAGAAGTTCATGCTCCTCGTACCCAAGGATCCGGCAACCCCGGCGGTTGATCAGGGTGATGCGACCCTGGGTGTCGGTGGCGACAAGGATGCCGCCTGCCATTGCCAGGCACTTTTCCATGAGTCCCTTGGCCTCAAGGGCTGCCACCTCTCTTTCCCGCAGCAATTCCGCCTCTCGGGAAAGAGCCTGAGTCTTCTCCTCGATTTTGAAGGCGACCTCTGCCCGGTAATCCCGAAGGGCATCGGCGACGCGATTGACCCCCTGGCCGAGTTGGCCAATCTCGTCGGTTCCGGGCCTCCTGAGACGACGGCGACCGGTGGGGTCTCGCTGGACCTCCTCCAGGACCGCTGCTGCCTCGAACAGGCGTTTGGTGACGAGACGGCGAAAGAGCCAGTGGCCGATCCCAAGGAGGGAAAAAGCCATGATCCCAAGGCCGAACAGGATGATCGACGCCCGGTTCCGTTGGTAGTTCTGCAAATCTTGGGTTGGAATCGAGATCAGGTTCATCCCGATCACTTCGTCCGTCGGCCAGCCGAATCCGCTCCCTGTAGTGTAACGTTCGGTGAGTTCGATGGGTGCGCTCTTGGGTTCGCCATGACAGGCGAGACAGCGTTCGTCGCTCTTGATAGGACGGGCCAATTGGAAAAAAGATTCATTGCCGATCGTTCGCAGATCGGCCAATTCCGTGAGATAGGGATCGCCACGGAAGCGATTGATCATTTCCGCTTCGGTATCGCTGGGACGATTGAGGGGGTTAAGCGGGTTCAGCGATGGTTGGCGGAAGGTGTAGCGAGGGTTACGCTCGGAGAAACGCCTGAACAGGAGGCGGGTGAACAAGGCCCCGGAGGAGGCTTCGAGGACTAACCTTGGAGTTCCCACTTTGAGGAGGGGGTGGACGACATCCTGCACCGTGTTCTGGGTCGACTCGGCCAAATCCATCAACTGACTGGCCTCCCGAAGCATGCTGAGATGACTCTCGTCCTTCTCCAGTTCGGAGAGGGTGGCTACAAGCAGGAAGAAGGCGAGGGTCACGGCCAGGGTGAGGAAGAGGAAATAACGGGCTGTCAGGGACATGGTCCGATCCGTTTCCTGAGAGGGGGATTCCCTTGTCGTTGCCGCGGCTGCCTGCGCCTGGGGCAGCAACGTTAGACGTTTTACTTAAAAATCAACGAGTTGCAACAAAAAAACCGCCCTTTCCGGACAACTCGTTGATTTTGATCGATATTTGTTCGTCATTGCCAATTATTCGTCATAGAATATCCCTTGTTCGGTTCCGTTTGCGGGCAAGGGGAGGGCAATCATGTCGGGGACCCCCGAGAATTTCAAACAATTTTTCCAGAAGGCCGTGGAGGCGTTTGAAAAATGGCCTCCCGGGGAGCCGGAGCCGACGCTCAGCTTCCGCAACCAGGATCTGACCTTGCGGCGGATCACCAACCTGGTTTGGGCCTGCCAGGACGCCTTGCCGGTCGAATGGTGTCATGCCCTGCAACTGACCCTCGACAGCACCTATGCCGACGGGGCCCGGCAATTGCGTTACCTCATCGTCCGGCGGGTCGGGCGCTGACGCCATCCCGCTTGTTTGGCATAAAAAGTGAATGGATTGTCCCCGAGTTGCGGATCACCGTTCGACCATCGAGGAGGCAATCATGCTGGGAAATTCGGCCGAAACCAGGGAGAGGTTGGAGAAATTGAAGGGATTTCCGTCGGTCTATGAGCTGATTTTGACGCAGTGCGGTGTTGGATCCATGACGCATCTGGGTGGGCTGGACGATACCCGCCAACAGCGCTTGAACCTCTATGTGGACTACTACTACAACAAGTTCTTCCTCTGCTGAGTCGGGTCGGGGGATGTTCCGGGGAGGGACCCGGGACGTCCCCCGTCGCTCTTCCCTTGCCGTGCGTATCTTGACACCGGATTGATCCTTCTGACCTCCGCTACGCAGTGAAACCGCCCCCGGGTTGTTATTGATGGCGGTGTCTTTTTGCGACCGAATCGAGGTATCCTCCAACATCAAATCTGATGCCAGGAGGAGGTGGGGTATGGCCCACGCGGTTCCGTTCGATACTCTGGCCTTTGTCAGGGAGTTGGAAACCTCCGGGGTTCCTTCTCCCCAGGCCGAGGCCCAGGCCAAGGCCCTGTCGCGGGTCCTCCAGGTGGTGGAGGAGTCCCGGTTCCGGGAACTGGCGACCCGGGGGGATGTTCTGCGCCTGGAGAAGGAAGTCCTGCGCGTGGAGAAGGGGATCGAGAGTGCCAAGGCCGAGACCATCAAGTGGACGGCGGGGATGTTCGCCGCCCAGACCGCGCTCATTCTCGGGGCCATATTCGCCCTGATGCGGATGAACCAGCCCCACGCCACACCTGCCCCGCAGCAGGACTCTTCGGTCCAGGAGATGCGCCTCCCGCCCCAGCAAGCCGGGTCTACCCCTTCTTCCCGTTAACTGGTAGGGGGGAGGGGGGACAAGGCGCTCACCTCATCGGCACTCGATCTCATCGATAGTAGAGACCTATCACCTGAGTGCCCATCCCTGTCTTTGCCCGGATTGCCTGAGCGGCCCTATCGGCCGAATTTCTGTCCTTGAAGTTGAGACGGGCGGAGTACCACCGCTTGTCGCCTTTTTCGAAGAGGTGGACGTAAACCTCGGGGCTGTACGAAGTCAGGCGACCGGCCACCTCTTCGGCGTTGCTGCGGTTGACGTAGGAACCCACCTGCACCACATAAAGCTGCCCCCGGGAGGCGAGGGTCTTCTCGGTCGCCAGCGGTGGACGCGACGACGCGGCCCCGCCAGCTTGTTCGACCGGGGCGGCGACGGTGCCCTCCCCACCCGTGGCCGGCGATCGAGAGGCCTTGCCTTCGGTGGCATCTTTCGCGACCGCAGCTTTTTCCCCGGCTTTCTTCGCGGCTGCGGCCTTTTCCCGGGCGGCCTTTCCGGCGGCAACTTTCGCGGCAGCCTCCTCCTGAGCAGCCTTCTCCTGAGCAGCCTTCTCCTGAGCAGCCTTCTCCTGAGCAGCCTTCTCCTGAGCAGCCTTGTCGGCGGCAGCCTTCACGGCGGCTTTCTCCTGGGCGGCTTTGTCGGCGGCAGCCTTTGCAGCGGCTTTTTCCTGGGTGACCTTGTCAGCGGCGGCCTTTGCGGCGGCTTTCTCCTGGGCGGCTTTGTCGGCGGCAGCCTTTGCGGCAGCTTTCTCCTGGGCGGCTCTCCCGGCTGCAGCCTTCTCCTGGGCGGTCTTGTCGGTGGCACTCTTCGCAGCTGCTGCCTTTTCCTGGGAGGGTTTCTCGGCGAGCGGCTTTCCTCCGCCAGCACCCTTTTCGGAGGCGGCATTCCCGGAGGCGAGTCGGTCGGGCGCGACCTTCTTCTCGGTCGGAGACCTCTCGGAGGCGCCACCTTTCTCGGAAGTGGCCTTACCGGGGGCGACCTTTGCCGTCACGGCACTGGTCGAGCGCACTTCCGTCGATGCCGGTTTGGTTACCGCTTCCGGCGGTGAAGATGTGGCCGATTTCAAAGCGGAGGTACCGGAGGCAGGCTTCTCGACGACGGGAGTCGGCAAAGCGATCCCGGTCGCCGGCGCGGCGGGCTTTGAAGTCGGCGCTGCGGCCTCGCCGGTGGGTGCGAAAGGCTCTCGGGCGACCCCCGGGACAACGGTCTCGCGAATTTCGGGAAGCGCCGAAAGAAGGGCGGGTTCCGCCGGCGGGTGTCCGGTGGACGGGGCCTTGGGAGGGGAAACGGAGCCCTGGGCGGGTTTCCCCTCATCCTTGGCCCCCGAGGAGGGTGGTGCCCCCCCTTCGGGGCTCTTTCGTGGGGAGGTGGCCGCTGGAGTCCCTTCCTGGGCCTGGCGCACGGGAATGGACTCCCTTGCCAGCGGCATCGCTGCGGAGGGAGGGGGCAGCGACCCCTTCTTGTCGGGATCGGAGGTCTCGGTCAGCTTGGGGCCGCCGAGAGAGACGTATCGACTGTCTCCGACCACGGTGACCGGTTCGCTTTCGTCGGTTGACTCCGAATCACCTCCCGTGCCGAACCCGCCTGCGAAGTATCCTGCCAGCGAGAGGAGCAGCAGGGCAGCGCCCCAACGGCGAAGACCCCATGCCTGCCCAAGGAGGGGAGATAATTGGAAGGGGAATTCAGACCGGGAAGGGGCGGATGTATCGCCGGACTCGAACGGAAGCTCCCCGGAGAGGGCTGCAATCCTCCGCACTGTCGTACTGGTGATGAAGCGGAAACGACCCTTCCGACCGGATTGGGGATGCAACACCGGCCCCAGTACGGATTCGATGCGCCCCGGCAGACCCTGGCTGAAGCGGTAGAGTTCTACCCAACCCGAGCGGGTGACCCGGACTTTCAGCGCCGGATTCTGTTCGAGACGAAAGGTGACGTAGTCTCGAACCTCATTTCGTGTCAGGGGCGCCAACTCACCGGAGGCCACCAGGTGTTCGGCGAGCGGCTTGAAGGCACGACTGGCCAGGAAAGTGGCCAGGGACAGGGACCCCACAAGAAGGACCTGGACCGGCTTGACCCCGTCCGCAGCGAAGGCCACCACCTCGGCAAGCAGCTCCAGGTTTTTGTCGCCGAGTTTTTCGACCTGGTCGATGGCCACCAAAAGCTTCAGCCGTTTGCGGACTCTTGCCTCCAGCGCAACCTTCAGGGCCTCTGGCGAGAGTGAAGCCGTGCCGGCACTATCGGGCCCCGTATCAGCGGCATCCGGGTCGATGGCCCTGACCAGGAGTTCGAGAAAGCGCCCGGGATCCTTGGGGGGTGAGGGGATCAACGACATATCCCGGTTGGACGGGATGATGCCCTTCAGCCGGGTGACGAGGAGGCTCTTGCCGACTCCCTCGGGACCAGCGACGACCACCACCCCTTCTCCGCGGACGACTGCCGTGCGCAGGGCCTTCCATACAGGCCCATGGCTCTCGACGGAGAAAAAGTGGTCCGGACTCGGCTGCAGCGGGCGGGAGCTGCGGGAGTGGGACGCACCCGGATGTTTGGCCGCTTCCATAGTCAATTCTGCCAGGGTTCCCCTGAGAGCCGAGGCCGGGCGGAAGAGGGGAAGGACCGATCCCCCGCCCGAGCGCTGCCACCCGCCCCCCCGCCGGACGCATCGAAAGATGCCCAGGGCAACGAGGCCGAACTTCGCGGAACCATCCCGTTTACTTCGGGCTCCTTCGAGATTCCGGCGCAACTATCCCTCAAGAACTCCCCGGTGATCAAGGGACCGTTTTCCCTGAGCGGGCCGGGAATCACTTCTTTCCAGCCTTGTATGTGGCGCGGTCCCATAACCGGGTACCGTAGGTTCCGGTGCGGGGAGGCCATCAATTTCTGACCACCAGCCCCCCGGGCGAGGCCATTTCCAACATTTCGACCAGTTCGAGGAGAATGGGGAAGAGGGGCGACGCCTCCTTTTCGAGCCGTGAGGCCAAATCTCGGAAAAAGGACTTGGAGAACCGGCGTTGGCGCTCGGGAAGTTGCGTCAATTGGTTTTCCCACTGATTAAGGAGCCCCAGCCAGCTCTTGGCGGTCAGGGTCCCAGGGGGGGTTGCGCCGGTCGCGTGGTCCAGGGCCAGGGTCATCCGCAAGGATTCGATCAGCGGCAGGGCGAACTCCATCCTCTCGCATTTTGCCTCTTGAACCAGCATCGTCAATTGTTTATGTATGGTCGAGATGGGAACTGGATCGGGTATGTCCGGTATCTCTGCATACTCCATCCCCGCGAGCGGGGGAGTCGGAATCGCCAAGGCACTGCTGCCCTTTGTCTCCTGCTTCTTTCCTGACCTGCCTTTGAGAAACAGCATCTGTCCTCCTTCCCGTGATCGGTGATTTCGCTGGCATCCTGTTGACGATGGGGGCACGTCGGTCATGAACGATCATCCGGCCTCGACGGAAGGGTAAATCCCGCCGAGGGTGGCATGGGAGTCGTTCCCCGCATGGGATCTCTTCTTGGCTGTTGGCGCGTCAGCCTCCCCCTTGTTCCGATGGTGAAGGCCCCTGGTAAACACTGTAGGGGCGTTCGCCGGTCGGGGAGTCCGGAGAGCGATCGGGAACCGAAGGGGCCACCACCGTCCAGGGATCGCTCCGGGGGATGACCTTGCCTACGGTTCCCAGCATTTGCGTCTCCATGTCTCTGCCGGTAGCCTTTTCGACCAGCAGGTCGGCAACCGCCCCGACCACCCCCGCAGGTCCCCCCAGGATCCCCCCGTAGAACATTCCGCCCACCAGTCGGGGAACCTGACCGATGCCGTCGCCGGTATCCGCCCGGTAGGCCGAGGAGATGATCGGCAAGTGCTGCACCGGGTTGACGGCGTCGAAGACGTCATCGAACACCGCCTTTCCCTGACCGCTTCCACCCGGGCTGGAACGAACGGTCGAAGCGGCCCCTCTTCCCGGTGGGGTCACGCCCCTGGCCGCGGCGGCGCCGTCGATCGGACCTCCGACGATCCTGATGGTATCGCTCATGACCTGTTCCGAATTCCGGTTGTGTGGTTTACTGGTGGGGTGGGCGGCACGGGCTGGACCGCCCCTTGCCCGGTCTCTGTCGCGATTTTCCTTCAGCAGCTTTTGTGCCATGACTCCGGGACCGGGGCGCTTCCGGTCGCCCAGGCGGCTCACCTGTCTGGGACGGAGCCCACCCAAGGTTTGACAACCTCTCGACGGAAAAGGAAAAAAAACCCATGGATAAACCGATGTGGGACAAGGATGGGCAGATCTGGATGGATGGGAGCTGGGTCCCCTGGCGGGAGGCCAAGATCCACGTCCTGACCCATACCTTGCACTACGGCTTCGGAGTCTTCGAAGGAATCCGTTGCTACAGCACCGACAAGGGTCCCGCCATTTTCCGCCTGCCGGAACACATCGACCGTCTTTTCAAGTCGGCGCACATTCTTGGCATGACGATCCCCCATACCGTTCGGGAAATGACCGAGGTCTCGGTGGAAGTCATCCGCCGCAACCAGCTCGATTCCGGCTACATCCGTCCATTGGTCTATTTCGGGGCCGAGAGCATGGGGCTCAATCCCCGCCCCTGTCTGGTGCATGCCATGGTGGCCGCCTGGCGTTGGGGGGCCTATCTGGGGGAGGAGGGAATGGAGAAGGGGATCCGGGTCAAGACCTCCTCCTATACCCGGCACCATCCCAATATCGTCATGACCCGGGCCAAGGCGGTGGGCAACTATCCCAACTCCATCCTCGCCAAGAGCGAGGCGCTGGCCTCCGGGTTCGACGAGGCCCTGCTTCTCGATCCCGAGGGCTATGTCTCCGAAGGGACCGGCGAGAATATTTTCATCGTCCAGGGGGAAACCCTCAAGACCCCGCCGCTGGACTCGGCCCTGAACGGGATCACCCGCAACACCGTCATCTCCCTGGCTGCGACCATGGGGCTCAGGGTGCTGGAGCAACGCTTCCCCAGAGACGAGATCATGATCGCCGACGAGGCCTTCTTCACCGGTACCGCCGCCGAGATCACCCCCATCCGCGAGTTGGATGGTCGCCGCATCGGTGCGGGATCCCGGGGAGAGATCACCCGAAAAATCCAGGAGCGATTCTTCGCCATTGCCCGCGGAACCGTTCCCGAATATGCCCACTGGCTCACCCCGGTGCCCAGCCACGCAAACGCAGGTTGACTCCAGACATGGCCAATCCCAAATATGTCTTCACCATGGAAGGGGTGACCAAGGTCGTTCACCCCAAACGGATCATCCTCGATCAGATTACCCTGGCCTTTCTGCCGGGGGCCAAGATCGGGGTCCTTGGGCTCAACGGTTCAGGAAAGAGCAGCCTTCTGCGGATCATGGCCGGTGAGGACAAGGAGTTCGTCGGCTCTGCCCGTCCCGCCCCGGGGATCCGGGTCGGTTATTTGCCGCAGGAACCGGTCCTGGACCCGACGAAAACGGTCAAGGCCAACGTCGAGGAGGGGGTGGCCGAGCTGAAATCGCTCCTGGATCGCTTCAACGAGGTGTCGGCCAGATTCGCCGAGGTGACCGATCCCGATGAGATGAACGAACTGGTTGTCCAGCAGGGCGAACTGCAGGAAACCATCGACCGCCTGGACGGCTGGGATCTCGACCGCAAACTGGAGATCGCCGCCGATGCCTTGCGTCTTCCCCCCTGGGATGCCGACGTTGCACGCCTCTCCGGCGGCGAAAAACGGCGGGTGGCCCTCTGTCGGCTGCTCCTGTCGTCCCCCGACATGCTCCTCCTCGACGAGCCGACCAACCACCTGGACGCCGAGTCGGTCGCCTGGCTGGAGCGCCATCTGACCGAGTACCCGGGAACCGTGGTCGCCGTGACCCATGACCGCTATTTCCTGGACAATGCCGCCGGTTGGATCCTCGAACTCGACCGCGGACGCGGAATCCCCTGGAAGGGCAACTACTCCTCCTGGCTGGAACAGAAGGAGGCGCGCCTGACACAGGAGAAGCGCGAGGATGATTCCCTTGCCAAGCGTCTCCGGCACGAACTGGAATGGGTTCGGGCCTCCCCCAAGGCCAGACAGGCGAAAAACAAGGCGAGGCTCCATGCTTACGAAGAGCTTGCCTCCCAGTCGCGGGAGGAGCGTCGGGAAACCAACACCCTCTTCATTCCTCCCGGTCCTCGTCTGGGGGATGTGGTCATCGAGGCCAAAGGGTTGTGCAAGGGATTCGACTCCCGCCTGCTGATGGACGATGTGAGTTTTCTTCTCCCGAGAGGAGGCGTCCTGGGGGTGATCGGCGGCAATGGTTCGGGGAAATCGACCTTCCTCAGGATGATGATGGGGTACGAGTCACCGGACGCGGGCACCCTGCGTCTGGGAGAGACGGTCGTGCCGGCCTTTGTGGATCAGAGTCGCGAACTCCTGAATCCCGAGGAGAGCGTCTGGGATGTCATCTCCGAGAAGCGGGAACTCCTGGAGCTTGGGGGGCGGGAGGTCAATTCGCGGGCTTACGTCTCCTGGTTCAACTTCAAGGGAGTGGATCAGCAAAAGAAGGTCAAGTTTCTCTCCGGGGGGGAGCGGAACCGTGTCCATCTCGCCCGGGTGGTCAAGGCAGGGGGGAATCTCCTCCTCCTGGACGAGCCGACAAACGATCTGGATGTCGAGACCCTGCGCGCCCTTGAAGATGCCCTGACCGGATTTCCCGGGAGCGCCGTCGTGGTCTCCCACGATCGCTGGTTCCTCGACCGGATCGTCACCCACATTCTCGCCTTCGAGGGGGAATCCAAGGTGGTCTTCTTTGAGGGCAACTATCAGGAATACGAGGCCGACCGGCGGTTGCGGTTGGGCAAGGAGGCCAACCAGCCGCACCGGGTAAAATACCGCAAGCTGGTTCACTGACCCGGGAAGGGGTCCCAAAAAAAGGGGGAGGGGAGTCCAACCTCCCTTCCCCCTCTCTTGGATTCCAATTCCCTCGATTCCGACTCTGGCCGCCGACCCCCACCCGGGAGGAGGCGCCCGGATCCGGGGCTCAGTCCGGTTTGGGACCGTCGGGGACTGCTTTCTTTCCCCCGCCGTCTTTTGTCGAACCGCTCTCCTTTGCTGTCGAACCGCTCTCCTTGGCCGAGTCACCCGCCTTGGCCGAGTCACCCGCCTTGGCCGAGTCACCCGCCTTGGCCGAGTCATCTGCCTTGGCCGAGCCACCCGCCTTGGCCGGATCGCCATCTCCGATCGAACCACTCTCCTTACCGGCGGAACCCGGGGAGTCCGTACTTCCGGAGGTTGATTCCGGGGTCGACTGACCCGGTGTCGGCGTTGCGGGGGGTTGGCCGTTGGCCTCGGATTTTCCGCTTCCGGCGTCCTGCGCCGCAGGGGCGGTCCCGACTGGCGCCGTTCCGCCCTTCGGCGAGCCGAGGTCACCGGGAACCACCGCCGGCTCGCCCTTCTCCTCCGTCGTGACGCCCTCCTCCATGACCGAGCGGTCCAAACCCTGACGCGAGGTGAAAAAGGCCAGGGAGAGACTCGTCAGCATGAAAGCCGTAGCGAGAACGGCGGTCATTTTTCCGAGAAAGCTGCCCGACCCCCTGGCCCCGAAGACACTCTGGGAGCTGCCTCCGAAGGCAGCTCCCATATCGGCGCTGCTGCCCCTCTGGAGGAGAACGACGAAGATCAGCGCCAGGGAGACCAGGACGTGGACGACGGTGATGATCAGTGTCATGGTTATTTACCTGCCCGGGCGTTTTCCGGGAGTTGACGGATGCAGGCCGCCTTGTCCCGCAGGTTCTCTTCAAGGGTCCGACCACCGGTCATGGGAGGTCCCCGTCTCAGGCGGAGGGATAGCTGTCGATGATGGTGAGGAAATCCTTGGCCTTGAGGGCGGCGCCACCGATCAGCCCACCGTCGATGTCCTCCTGTTGGAGGAGGACTGCGGCATTGGCGGCATTCATCGAACCGCCGTAGAGGAGCCGGATCTTGCTGGCGACCTCGTCGCCGAGCTTGGAGACCAGGAGTTTGCGAATACTGGTGTGGACTTCGGCCGCCTGCTCCGGGGTGGCGACCTTGCCGGTGCCGATGGCCCAAACGGGCTCGTAGGCGATGACCAGCTGCTGCTGTTTGGCGGCCTCCTGGGGCAGGCTGGGGAGGACGGCGTTGATCTGACGGCTGACGACCGCCCAGGTGGTCCCCGCTTCGCGCTCGGCGAGGGTTTCACCGACGCAGACGATGGGGGTCAGACCGTCGCGGTAGGCCGAGGCGGTCTTCTTGGCCACGATCTCGTCGGTCTCCCCGTAGTACTGGCGACGCTCGGAGTGGCCCAGAATGACGTAATGGCAACCGACGTTGCGCAGCATGAGCCCGCTCACCTCGCCGGTGTAGGCGCCGCTCGTCTCGATTGCCATGTTCTGTGCGCCCAGCTTGACGGAGGAGCCGCCGATCTTCTGGTTGACGGAAGAGAGTACGGTGAAGGGGGGGCAGACGAGGACCTCGCAGAGGAGCTTCTTCCCCTCGCGCTCGGAAAGACCGGCGAGGATGCTGCCGGTAAGTTCCTGGGCCGCCTCGACGAGCCCGCTGTTCATCTTCCAGTTGCCCGCAATCAAACCACGACGCTTCATGAGAGTCTCCCTAAGGTGCCTGAACGCCATTCCAAAGAAACGGGACGCCGCCCCGGGACCCGGAGGAAAACCCGGGGGCACCGTCCATTGACCGTATTCGCAGAGTCCTGGGTGGGGGGGGGATCATCCTGGGCGGCGAGCGACCACTTTGCCGCCCACTTTGCCGCCCACTTTGGCCGACCCCTTCAAGCCACGCGGCTCCGACTGCGCACCCTTCCCCGCCCCAAAACCATGGGATGCTAGGAGAATTGTCGACTGAAGTCAACGCCGCTCCCCCTCGAATCCGGATCGTGGTCAGGTATTGACCGGGGAGGCTATGATGGCGCGGCACCCGTTTTGAGTTATTCGCGGAGAGAGATGCATGAGCGACAAGAAATGTTGGCGGCTTCTGACCCTGAACTGCCATGAGGCCTGGGTTCACCAACTGGGCTATCTGGATGCCCGGGTCGATATCATCGACGGACTGCCCAATCGCTATACTCCCTCCTGGGACACCCACGTCCGCCCGGTTCCTGCCAATGCACGCTTGATCTCTCTGGAGGCGGCGCATGCCCCGGGGAACCGGTACGACTGTGTGATTGCCCACAATATGACCGATCTGATGGATGTCAAGCTGGTTGCCGCAGCTCGGATCATAGTGTTTCACGCCACCCTGGAGGGGCGTCTGGCCGTGGATGCTGCGGCGGACGAGCCGCAGCGCATCTCCGGTATCATTCGCCGATACCTGACCCTGACCGGTGGTATCGGGGTCGCGGTGTCGTCGATGAAAGGGCGCTCCTGGGGGTTTCCCGACGATGTGGTCCCCAATGGGGTCGACTGCGACGCCTATCTTCCCTGGTCGGGGGAGGTGGCGGCTGGAGTGCGGGTGGCCAACCAGATTCAACAGAAGCGTCGGATCCTGGCCTGGGATTTTCACGAACGGGCCTTTGCCGACCTCCCCGTGACCATCGTCGGCCACAACCCGGAGATGCCCGGGGTCGCGCCCTCGGAAAGTTGGGACGACTTGAAGGGACTCCTCCGGAGGCATCGTTTTTTCATCCACACCGCCCACCCCGACCTCGAGGATGGCTACAACATGGCGAGCCTGGAGGCGATGGCCGCCGGGCTCCCGATCCTGGGCAATCGCCACCCGACCTCGCCGGTGGTACATGGGGTCAGCGGCTTCCTTGCTGAGACTCCGGACGAGTTGAATGGGCTGGCAAAACGGCTTATCGACGATCGGGAGTTGGCGGCGCATATGGGGGAGGAAGCACGCCGGCAGGTCAGAAAAGAATTCGATATCTCTCTTTTTTCCCGGCGCTTTCATCGGGCGATCGACAAGGCCGTGCGCCAATACCGGCGCCTGGGGAAAGGGGGAGGTGGGGGGAGGCGCTGACTGCCAAGCAGCCCCCCCCCCGAAGGGGGGGGACTCGGAATCAACCGGCGCTCGACCCGCCCCCGGGCCGAGAGGTTGTGAACGGCGCGGGGGCAGGCCTTGCGATGGCCGGATCAGGCATTATCCAGGGCAGCGATGCCGGGGAGGGTCTTGCCTTCCATGAGTTCGAGGAAGGCGCCACCACCGGTCGAGATGTAGGAGATCTTGTCGGCCACCCCGGCAGCCCGAACGGCGGCGTCGGTGTCACCGCCACCGACGACCGAGAGGGCGGAACTCGCCGCGACGGCCTTGCCGAGATTGATGGTGCCCGAGGCGAACGGCGCCATCTCGAAAACCCCCATGGGACCATTCCAGACGATCGTCTTGACACCGACGAGGGCCTGCTTGAAGAGTTCGACGCTCTTGGGACCGATGTCGAGTCCCATCAGATCGTCGGGCATGGCGTCGACGTTCACCACCGAGGTGACGGCGCCGGCATCCATCTGCGCAGCGGCGACGGCATCGACCGGCAGGATGAGCTGGACCCCCATCGAGGCGGCCTTGTCCATGGCCTTCTGGGCGATATCGACCATGTCGGCCTCGACCAGGGACTTGCCGACGGGAAACCCTTTGGCCTTGAAGAAGGTGAAGGCCATGGCGCCACCGATGAGGATCTTGTCGACCTTGCCGAAGAGGGCCTCGATGACATTGATTTTGGTGGAGACCTTGGCGCCGCCGAGGATCGCCACGACCGGGTGCTCGGGGGAGGTCATGGCCTTGTTGAAATAGTTGATTTCGTCGGCCATGAGGAGACCGGCCACCGCCGGTTTCACCCGCTCGGAAATGCCGACGTTGGAGGAGTGAGCCCGATGGGCGGTACCGAAGGCGTCGTTGACGGCGACATCGGCCAGGCGGGCGAAGCCGTCGGAGAGAACGGGGTCATTTTTGGTCTCGCCGGCGTGGAAGCGGACGTTCTCGAGCAGCAGCAACTCGCCGTCCTTCAGATTGTTGACCATAGCCTCGACTTCGGGACCGACGCAGTCGGGGGCCAAGGGCACTTTCTTGCCCAACAACTCGCCGAGGCGGTCGGCGACGGGGGCCAGGCTGAACTCGGGGGAGCGCTTCCCTTTCGGCCGCCCCATGTGGGAGGCCAGGACCAGACGTGCCCCCTGTTCCAGGGCGTACTTGATGGTCGGCAGGGCCCCACGGATCCGGGTGTCCTCGCCCACCTTGCCGTTCTTCATGGGGACGTTGAAATCGACCCGCATGAAGACCCGCTTGCCCTTCAACGCCACGTCCTTGATCGTCCGCTTGTTCATTTTATTTCCGTTCCTCCCCTGACTTAGGATTCACTTCGTCAATAGGCCGTCCGCCCACTCGAATTCGGCAATGATAACCGCCACTCTGGGATCGTCGCCGGCAGCGCCATTCAGAACGTTGCGACCGACTGCCCGACGGATGGCCGGATCGTCCCCGTCGCGCCAAGCCGCCAGGTAGGCATCCCGCCGCCCGGTGGCATCCCGGAAAAGGCGACGCATGCGCGGCGCCATGCGGATATCATTAACCCCGCGCTGACGCAAGCTGTGATCGAGCCCCTCGAACAGGGCATCCCACAATGCCTGTTGCAGCCGGCGTCCTTGATCGCCGCGATTGTTCAGGGCGTACAACGTCCGGGAGACGAACAGTACCACCAGATCAAATCGCAAATCAAACCCGTCTTCCATTTCGAGCCGCCCGCCGCCGGCCAACTCCAGTGCCCGGGCGACCAGGCGATCGTGGATTGCCAAAGCGCGTATCCGCCACTCGGCATCAGTGCGCTTTTTTTTCGACCGGTCGACCAGCCACGACATGGATTCTTTGCTCCCGTATTTCCGTAAAGCTATGATAACCTGGTGTCAGGGCCCCGACCCACCGCCGTCAATCCCTCCAACGAGAGCGCCGGACAACCGCCATGATCCTTCCCCGCAGTCCAGGAACACGTCAGGCATTCCCTCGCCGGGACCTTGTTGCGCACTCGTGCCGACGACCGGTCATCGGGGTCATTCTAGCCCTCGCCCTGGCCGGGTGCCAGGCCGTGATGCACGAAAAGGGCACCATCCTCGACCCGGCGGCGGTCGCCACCATCAAGACCGGGGTGACCACCAGCGCCGAGGTGAGGCAGCTTCTCGGCTCCCCGACCCTGATCAATGCCTTCCGCGAGGAGCGGTGGGTTTATATCCAGGATCGCCGCTATCGCAACATTCAGCGGACCTTTTCCCGGGTGGCCAATCGCCTTGAGATCACCTTCGATGCCGAGGGTGTGGTGGCGGGTGTAAAACGTAATTTTGACGATGCCTTGCTCGATCCCAACGATCTCCCTGTTTCGGGCAAGAATCGCGAGAGGGGGTGGTGGTCCTGGTTCTGGGATTGGGAAAACGCCGACATCGAGCCGGCCTATCCTCCCCGGGCCGAGGCCCCTCCCTTCGATCCCGACAAGTCGGGCCTGACTGCCCAGGAGGGCGAAAAGCGGTGGTGGGAGCGGGTATTCTCCTGGAATCGTCCGTCGACCTCGACGGAGGTCGCGCCCCCCCCGGACACCACCTTTTCCGACCGGGATACGGGGTGGTGGCAAGGGCTCTTCCGCGCCGATCCGAGCGTTACCGCCCCGGCTGAGGCGGCCTCGGGGGCTGTCTCCGGCGGTGATGTCGCCCCCTCGGGCGGGGCCGCCGGCAAGGGAGGGGGCGCTTCCCCGACCCCTGCCGCCGGTGGCAGCGCCGCCTCCGGGGCCGACTCCCCAGAAGCCGACAACTGGCGACCTTTTCGGTAGGATATGGTGGCTACGAAGGGGGCGCCGCAGGGCGCCCTTGCCTTGATCGGGGGGTCGGGCCTGAGGGAGGCGGAGCGGTTTCGTTCGGCCCCGGTGCGGAGAGTCGCGACCCCCTACGGCGAGGTCGAGCTGTCGCATTTCGCCGGCGGACTTTTTCTCCAGCGCCACGGGGTGGCGCATTATGTGCCGCCGCATCGGGTCAACCACAAGGCGCACCTGGCTGCGCTCGAACACGCCGGGGCGGGTCGAATCCTGGCGGTTGCCTCGGTGGGCAGCCTTCGCCCGGAGCTGCCTCCGGGGACCCTGGTGATGCCGGATGATTTTTTCGCTCCGCACCTGGGCATCTCCTTCTTCGACGATGCCCGAGGGCACCGCACCGCCGGATTCGATCGCGAGTGGCGCGACACGCTCCTGGAGGCCTGGCGGCGCTCGGGGATGCCCCTGCCGCACGTCGGTGGGGTCTACTGGCAGAGCGTGGGACCCCGCTTCGAAACCCCGGCGGAGATTCGCTTTCACCAGCCCCATTGTCATCTCGTCGGGATGACCGCCGCCTCCGAGGCCATCCTTGCCGGGGAGTTGGGCATCCCTTACGCGGTGATCGCCATGGTCGACAACTTCGCCAACGGAATCGACGGACCTCCCCTGGAGCTGACGACGTTCAAGGCCCTCGCCCGCCGGAACGAGGCGCGGCTCGTGCAAACCATCGAGACCCTGGTCGACCTGCTGCGCTGATCGAGGAGTCTGGTTGTGGATCTATTGGTGCGTAACGGTTGGATCCCGGATCGGGGGGGGTGTGACCTCAAGGTGGTTGCGGGACGGATCGCGGCCATCGGCCCCGGGCTCGAGGCTCCTCCCGAGGTTCCCCGGATCGACGCCGGGGGCATGGCGATCATGCCCGGATTGGTCAATGGCCATACCCACGCGGCGATGACCCTCTTTCGCGGCTTTGGCGACGACCTTCCTCTCGACACTCTGCTGCGGGACCGCCTCTGGCCGGTCGAGGCGCGGATGGACGAGGAGAGCGTCTACTGGGGGACCCGACTCGCCTGTCTCGAGATGATTCGCTCGGGGACGCTCGTCTTCTGGGACATGTACTGGCACTTCCATGGGATGGCCAGGGCGGTGGAAGAGATGGGGCTGAGGTGCGCCCTCGGTGTACCGATGATCGATGTCGCCGGTCCCGAGCAGGGGCGGTGGTGCCGCGAAGAGGCGATTCGCCTCCACGAGGAGTCGTCGCGATACTCGGAGCGCATCCACCTCACCGTGACCCCGCACGCGATCTACTCCGTAAGCCTGGAGAATCTTGAATGGGTGGCCGGGTTTGCCGCCGAGCGGGGGGTGGCGGTGCAGCTCCATCTGGCCGAGACCCGCCGGGAGGTGACCGATTCCCTGGAACGCACCGGTCTGCGTCCGGCCTTTCTCCTGGATCGGGTCGGACTGTTGCATCCCCGGGTACTCCTGGCGCACGGGGTCCATCTGGATGCGGAGGAGTTGGATCTCATCGCCGCGCGGGGGGCGACCCTCGTCACCAATCCGGTCTCCAACATGAAGCTGGCCGTGGGCGGGGTCTTTCCCTATTCCGCAGCCCAGCGCCGGGGGATTCCCCTGGCGCTGGGCACCGATGGCCCGGCCACCAACAACGGCCTGGATCTGTTTCAGGACATGAAGATCCTGGCCCTCCTGCAGAAGCAGGCGCAGGCCGACCCAACCCTCCTTCCGGCTGCGGAGTGCTGGCGCCTGGCGACCGGGCGGATGGCGCCCCTTCTGGGGGGAAGCGGTCGGGTGGAGGTGGGGGAGAGGGCCGATTTTCTGCTCATCGATCGGGAGGCGCCCGAACTCTGTCCCGGCCATGATTTCATCTCCGATCTGGTCTATGCCGCCTCCGGGCAGGTGGTCGACACGGCGGTCGTCGCCGGTCGGGTGCTGATGCGCCACCGCGTGATCGCGGGGGAGGCGGAGATTCGCCGCGAGGCGGCAGCACAGGCCCGCCGGCTTTGTCGATGAGCCCCTCTCCGCTTCTGCCCATCCTGGTGGTGGAATTGACCAGAGGGGAAAGCCCTCGGGCGCCGCTTTCGATCGGCGCCAGGGCGCTGCCCTCGGGGCGGAGCTGGCGGGGGACCGTTTCCTTCGTGCGTTTCGTGGCGCTGCGGTCGATGGTGGAAGGGTTTCGTCAGGCCACCCGTCCGGGAACGGCGGCGCCGATGGTGAGCGAGTTGTTGCTTTCCCTCGGGATCGAGTTGTTCGACGCCTGCTTTGCCCCTTTCTGGGAGAAATTGCGAGCGGATCCGAGGGAAGAGGAACGAAGCCATCTGACCATCGCCCTCATCTCTCCCGAGCTGGAACTCCTGAACCTCCCCTGGGAATTGACCCGTCTTCCGGGAGGGGGGCCGATCGCCTTGGAGCCGGAAGTGACCCTTTTTCGGGCCATCGCTCCCGCGGTCGGGGAGACCGGGTCGGCGGTCGGGTCCATTTGTCTCGAGCGGTGGTCGGAGCAGGGGCGGGTCACACCCGCGTCGCTTCTATTGGCGGCTCCGGCGGAGGTGCTTCGCGCCATCGGTTTTCCGTCGGCTGCGTGCAGCGAAGTGGCGACCCTCCCGGGGTGGCCGAACCTCTTCGGCTGGGCACCCACCGATCGGCCTCCCCTCACCGAACTGAGGGATCGGCTGTGCGAAACCCAGGCCACCCGGCTGCACCTGTGCGGCGAGTGCCGTTTGCATCGGCAGCGGGGCTATTTCTTCTGGGAGCCGACCGGGTTGCAGGAGCCGGAACCCGTTTCGGGTCGGGAACTGGTCGAGCAGGTCATCGCCGGCACAGCGGTAAAGGAGGTCATTCTCTCGCCGGGGAGGGAGCAGGAGAGCCTTCCCACTGCGGCCATCGCCGGTCTTTGCGTCGATCTGGCGGCCCACGGAGCGCCTCTGGCCCTCTCCTGGCCGCTGTTTCCGGGGGAAGGAGGGGCGGGGAGGGCCTTTCTTCTCGGGTACTATCGGGAATCCCTCTCCGGGACTGGGGCCGGAGGGCCGGCCTTGACCATGGCCGGGAGGCAGGTCCAGGAAAAATGGCCCTCTTCGGGGGTGTGGGCGCTGCCGGCCCGATATTCTCCCTGGCCTTGCCCCTGATATCTCCCCAGGGCGCAGGCCTCTTCCTGACCACGAAGTCTCCCGGAGGCGCATTTCGCCCCCCGATCGCGGAGCCTTCCCGAGGCGCATCCCTCTCCCCCCGATCACGGGGAGGGGACCTCGAAGATCGCGCGGTAGATCGGCAAAACCCGGTTCATGTGTTCCTCCAAAGCTGGTCCGACCGGGATCTCGACCATTGTTTCCGGCATCAGTCGTTGCAGCCGGCGGATTCCGGCCGCATCCTGGGGCAGGCGGTTTTCGCTGCGATCGTGGAGAAGCCGGAGGCGGTTTTCCAGCAGACGGAGAAAGCCGTAGGCCTCCAGAAGGGTTGCAGCCACCTTTCTATCCAGGAGCCCCAGATCGCCCGCCGTGAGGAGGGCGTTGGTCACGTTCCGGCGCATCAGTTGCGGATGCCGGTCGGCATGGGCCAGGATGAGATACTGGGTGATGAACTCGATGTCGACGATTCCTCCCCGGCTCTGCTTGATGTCGATCACCCCCGGAGGCGGCTTCTTGTCGGCGAACATCCGCTCCCGCATCTCGTCGACCTCCCGACGCAATCGCCCGATCTCCCGGGGTTTGCGAATGACGGCCTGGAGCTCCTCCGTCAGGGTGCGGGCGAGGGCCTCCTCGGCGACGACGATCCGTGCCCGGGTCAGCGCCTGATGTTCCCAGGTCCAGGCCTCTTCGTGCTGGTATTTGAGGAAGGCCGCCAGCGAGGTGACCAGGGGACCGGAATTGCCGGAGGGGCGCAGGCGCATGTCGAGTTCGTAGAGCTTCCCATGTTGCGTCAGGGTGGTAAGATTGGTGATGATTTTCTGCCCCAGACGGGTGAAAAAGAGAGAGTTGTCCAGGGGACGATCGCCATCGGTCGATCCCCCGTCGCCTTCGTTGCCATGGATGAAAATGAGATCGAGGTCCGAGGCGTAGTTGAGTTCTCCCCCTCCCAGCTTTCCCATGGCGACGATGGCGAAGGGGACCGGTCGTTTTTCCCCGGTGGCATCACACCAGACCGGGGAGCCGTGGCGCCCGACCAGTTCCCGGCGGGCCCCCTCCAGGGTCTCGATCAGGACCACATCGGCGACACCGGAGAGACCCGCCATGACCTCCGAAAGCTCGGCCAGGCCGGAGAGGTCACGCACCCCCAGGCGCAACACCTCCGAATTCTTGAACTCGCGGATGATGCGAAATCTCGCTTCGAGGTCGTCGGCCTCGGCCATTTCCCGGGCCAGTTCCCGTCCCATCTCGCCCCGACTGCGAAAATGATCGAGAAAACCGGGGGTCACAAACCGATCGAGCAGTTCCGGGTGGTCGTTGAAATAGCGTGATAGAAGCCTCGAGGAGCCGAAAAGGCGTACCAGCAAGGTCATGAGCTTCGGCTTTTCCACGAGCATGGCCAGATAATGGACCCGGTGCCCGAGGCGGAGGAGGAAGCGTTCGGTATGCTGAAGGGCCAGATCCTGGTCCGGGGCTTCGCGGATTGCAGCGAGGAGCGACGGCCCCAGGCGTGTCAGCCACTCCTGCATGGATTCGGTCAGGGCGCTACCGCGAGGGCCGTGGCGCAACAAGGCAATCAACCCCATGGCCGCTTCGGGATGGGTGAATCCGGCTGCGGTCACGGCCTCGTGGAAGCGATCGGTCGTCATCTCCAGGGAGAACAGGGCGGCGATGGTGGGATCGGGCGGGGCGGTCTGTTGGCGTCCGGCCTCGAAAAAGAGACCGTTGTAAATGGCGAAGACCCCGTCGGTCACCTGCTTCAGGCGCCGGGAAAAGGTGGCGGCATCGGCCAGGCCGAGGCGGCGGGCGAGCTGGGCCAGCCCTTCGGGCTCGGTGGGCAGGGAGTGGGTCTGTTCCTCGCGGACGATCTGCAACCGGTGTTCGACCCTGCGAAGAAAGATATAGGCCTCGGTGAGAAAGGCGGCGCTTTCCCCGCTGATCAGCCCCAGAAGGTGCATCTGCTGCAAGGCATCCAAAGTTCTCCGTACCTGGAGGGCCGGTTTCTTGCCGCCATGGATCAACTGTTGGCTTTGGACGATGAATTCGATCTCGCGAATGCCGCCATATCCCAGTTTGATGTTGCGTGTGTAGTCCTCGGCGTTGCCCATCTTGAGGTCGATCTTTTCCTTCATCCGGCGGATACCGTCGAGGGCGGCAAAATCGAGATAGCGGCGATAGACAAAGGGAAACAGATTGGTGAGGAAGGCCTCCCCCAGGGAGAGATCCCCCGCCACCGGCCTTGCCTTGATCATCGCCGCCCGTTCCCAGGTCCACCCCCAGGACTCGTAATAGGTCTCCGCAGCCCGCGAGCTGAGGCAGAGGGCGCCGCTTTCTCCCTCCGGGCGCAGGCGCAGGTCGACGCGAAAGACCCGTCCATCGGCGGTCCGTTCGCCGATGAGGCGGGAGAGTTCCTGGCTGAGGCGGGCGAAATAGCTCTTGTTGGCGATCGGTCGCGGGCCGTTGGTCTCGCCCTGATCGTCCTCGCAGAGAAAGATGAGATCGATATCCGAGGAGAAATTGAGTTCTCTTGCCCCGAGCTTGCCCATCCCGAGGACGACGAAGCGGGCAGTTTCGTGGTCTGTGGACTCGGTCAGGCGGGGCTTGCCGTGACGTTTGCCGAGTTCCCCCTGGGTCCAGCGCAGAGCTGCCTCGAGGCACCCCTCGGCGATGTCCGATAACCACTCGGTGACTTCCGATAATTCCAATTCATCGGCCAGATCCAGGAATCCCAACATCAGGAACTGCCGATGCTTGTGGCGGCGCAGGAGGGTTGCCGCCTCCTCCCAGGTCGAGGCCCGGGGGAGGGCCTCGATCAGTTCCCGGGTTGCCACCTCGCGGGCCGGAAGCTCCGAGGCCCGGGGCCTCCGGGTGGGAGCTTCCGGCCCTTGACCGGAGAGATGACAATCGGCGAAGAACTCCGGCCAGCGGAGCATGACGTGGCTCAGGAAGGGAGAGTTCCCCGCAACCCGGACCAATCGCCGTCGCCACACGGGGTCGGCGAGTGCCGTCGCCAGGAGCGGGAGTACGTCGGGACGGTCTCGGGCAAAGTCGGTGGCCCAGCGACTGACATTCCCGCTCACCGCCCCGGGATCGGCGGTGAGCCGGGCCTCGGCGAGGATGGCCGCCTCGACCTCCGGGACCAGGGTCAGTAGCTGTCGGGTTGTCTCGTCCCAGGGAACCGCCTCACCCTCATCCTCACCTTCTCCCATCGTCCATCTCCTCGAATCCCTGTTGTTGTCAAGAAAGATAATATTAAAAGTGGTTGGGGGAGTCGGAGGGGGAGGCTCCACCTGCCTCCTCGGCGGGGGTTCGAGGGGGGACGAAGCTCCCGAAATGACAGGATGATATCCCCGCCCATGCCTCCCGGAGCGGTCACTGTGCCTGCAAGGGCCTTGACCGATCATCGTTGCCGGATGATCAATCCATGGGAATCCCGCAGGATAGTGTCTTACAATGCGCGAAGCAAAGCGGACAACCCTTCTGGCTCCAACCCCGGGCTCCTGACACGTCCTGTGCCGATACTCTCGATTCTCCGGCGTCTCTTCCGATGGTGTTGGGGGGCCATGATGCTCCTCTTTGCCGGAGTGGGGGGCGTCGCTCTGGGAATGGCTCTCTTTCCTCCGAATCTGGATCGCTACGCCCCCGATCTGGCACGCTACCTGACCCGGGTGACGGGGGTCGAGGTGGGTTTCACCGGGCTTTCCCTGAAGGTTCGCACCTCTCTTTATCTGGAGACAGGGCCGGTGAGCGTGGCCGCAGCTCCCGGGCAGCCTCCCCTGATGACGGCCAGGGGCGTGACCGTCCGGTTTTCCCCTCTGGAGTGGTTGGCCGCTCGCCCCCCTTTGGGCCTCATCGTCGATGGCGGCGAGGCGACGGTGGAGGGGGATCGTATTGATTCCCTCCGGCTCAGGGGATGGGATCCTGCTGCCCGGGTCTCCCCGCTTCCCTCGCTGCCGGGGGAAATTCCGCTCCTCCCGGCTTCCCTCATCCTGCGCGACGGCAAGGTGACCTGGTGGGACGGACCATCGGGCGCCCCCGCTCTCTCTCCGGTGCATCTGAGCGGGATCGAACTGACCGCCTTCGCCGACGCCACGGGGGCGCCGGGAGTGCGCGTCGAAGGGTGGTATCAGGGTGTGATCGGTGGCAAAACCCGGTTCTCGGGCGAGGCCAGGCGATCCCATGCAGGGGGGTGGCGCGGTCGGGGGAAGGTGGTCGGCCTCGAACTGCAAGCTCTGCCGGCATGTGCAGCCTGCGCCAAAACCATTCCCGGGCTCACGGCTCCGCTGACGGTGGAACTGGAGGGGGGGCAGGACTCTTCGGGCCGGACCGAGGTGGCATGGAAGGCCGAGGCCGGCGCGGGACAACTCACCTGGCGGAATCTTTTCCGGCGACCACTGCCCCTCTCCCACTTCCTGGCCGCGGGGAGAGTGGGCGGGGCGGCTTCCGACTGGGAACTGGAGGTCATCGATTTTCAGTGGCAGAGCCCCCATGGCACCGCCCGTGGCCAATTCCGGTTGCGGGACCTGACCGGTCCCGTCCCCGAACTGGACCTCTCCGCCTCCGTCAGCGGCGTGGCGGCGGCTCACGCCGGATTCTACTACCCGACCACGATCATGCCGACCCCTCTGGTGGACTGGTTGGATACCTCCCTGAGCGGCGGCCAGGTAGAGCAGGCGACTTTGAGGATGGTGGGACCGGTCGATCGGTTTCCCTTCGACCAGGAGGCAGACCGGAAGGCCGGCCATCGGTTCACCGTCGAGGGGGAGGTGAAAGGGGTAAAACTCGTCTACTACCCGGGATTGCCGCCGCTCGGGTTGGAGGAGGCGCGCCTCCTCTTCGAGGGGCGGTCGATGGCGGCCACGGTCTCCCGGGCGGTGACCGACGGGGGGATCGCCCTCGCCGGGACGGTGACCATCCCGGATCTTGTGGAGCGGCCCGCCCTCGATATCCGGTTCCGTTCCCGGAAGGCGGAGCTGTCGCCGCTCTGGCAGCGACTGGTGAGCCATCCGCGCCTGGGCTGGGATCGGGAGGTGGGACTGGAGGGGGCGGAAATGGCAGCCCGGGGCGAGGTGACCATGGCCATCCAACTGCCTCTTGCATCGCCGGAGAAGGCCACCTACGAGGGTTTGTTGACGTTCGATAATGGATATTGTCGCCCTGCCTGGTCGAAGAATTCCTTTTCAGGGATCGAGGGCACTTTGGCCATGGCTGCGAGCGGTCTCACTCTGGAACTCCGCGAGGGACGTATCGGCGAGTTTCCGGTTTCCGGTCGTTGGCGAACGCGCGAAGCTGCCGGGGCTGGTGGTCGCAGCTATTCCCTGGAGCTTGTCTCGCCGCTGGGGGAGTCGCGGCTGGCAGAATGGGTGAGGCCCGCCCTGGGGGAGGAAGGAAGTCTGAAGGGGGAAGGGGAGGCCCGGTTGCGGTTGGATCGGGAGTCGGTCGATGCCCCCATACATCTGGGGGTCACCGTCGCGGTCGATGCGGTGGATCTCGCGGGGGTGATGGGGTGGCGGAAGGAACGATCCGAGCCGGGAAACCTCCAGGTGGAGGGGATCCTGGACAAGGAGGGGGGCCTGACGCTGGAAAAGGTTGCGGGTGCGGTAGGCAACCTCAAGATTTCCGGGTCGGGGAGGTGGTTGCTCGAAGGCAATCGGGGAGAGCTGCGCCTGGAGAAATTTTCTCTGGGAAAGAATCGTGGGCGTCTGGAAATCACCCGAAGGGAGAAGGATGGGGCGGGAAAGGCGGAATGGCGGGTCGACGCCAGGCTGGAACACTTGCTTTTTGCCGATATCCTGGCCTTTGTTCGGGATAAGGCCGGTCGCCCCGCAGCGGACGTTTCCCAATCCGGCCCCATGGAGAAAGGGGCGGTGGCGACGGAGGGAGTGGCGGAGTCGGGGGGAGGGAGTGTGTCGATGACCGAGGTCTCCCTTTCTGCGGTCAGGGCGACCATGCCGGCTGGTGATGAGGCGAAAAATCTCTCTCTCGGGCTGCGGCTCGGGGAGAGGCATTATCGCCTGACCGCCCTCCGCTTTGAACGGGGGGAGGAGAAGAAGAGCTTGCGCGTGGCGGGAGATTGGCGCTGGTTGGAGGCTCCTGGCCATGGTCCCTATCGGGGCAAACTCACCGTGACGGGGGATGAGATCGGCCCCTTTTTGGCGGATCTGGACTGGTATTCCTCGATGCGGGGGGGCAAGGGGCGGCTCTCGGTGGAGCTTGCGGGGGTGGTTCCGAAGGGCTCCCCGGTCAAGGCGTTCCTCAGCGGTCGGGGCCAGCTCGAAGTGGACAATGGCCAGGTTCGGCGCCTCTTGCCGGCGGCGAAGATCCTGGGTCTCTTTTCTTTGCGCGGTCTCCCCAACCTGGTGGTGGGGGATCGACCCGATCTCTTGGGAGAGGGATTTTTCTTCAGTCTGCTCAAGGCCAACGCTACCCTGGATTCCAGCCGTATGCAGATCACCAGCCTGGAGATGGTCGGTCCCTCGCTCAGCATGGCACTCTCGGGAATGATTGATCTGCGGGGTGGGAAGATGGATCTCCTGGTCGGGTTGCGTCCCTTGCAGACCCTGGATGAAATTCTTTCCAAGGTGCCTCTCCTGGGGATCATCCTCGCCGGGTCCCGGCAGACCCTTCTGGAAACCCAGTTCGCGGTCACGGGCTCCGTGGATGAGCCGGAGGTGACCCTGCGACCGGTGGCGAGTCTTACCCCGGGGCTCATTCGTGATATCCTCTTCAGCGGGGAGGCCGGGGGGGGAACTGGTGCAGAAAACGCCGGGACCTCCCCAGGGGCGGAGCCCAATCCCCTGATGCTGGTGGTTCCGCAGCGGGCGGGTGATTGAGAGGCGGCGCGAGCCTGACGAGGTTGGGATGTCGCCGGTGGGCAGAGTGCGGATGCCGTGGTCCGAGATGCAATCGACAGGGGTGGGCTGATGATTCAACTGGGAGTGAATATCGATCACGTTGCGACTCTGCGCCAGGTGCGCGGGGGACGCTATCCCGACCCGGTGGCGGCTGCGGAGGCGGCGGAACGGGGAGGGGCCGACGGCATCACGGTGCATCTTCGCGAGGATCGGCGCCACATTCAGGAACGCGATGTTGCGCTCCTTCGGGAGACGGTGCAGACGAAGATCAACCTGGAGATGGCGGCGATCCCGTCCATGGTCGATTTCGCCCGTCGGTGGTCACCGGCGGATGTCTGCCTGGTCCCGGAGAAGCGCCACGAACTGACGACCGAGGGGGGCTTGGAGGTCGCTGGGGCGGTTGACCATTTGCGCGAGATCATCGCTTCCCTGACCGGGTCGGGGATCCGGGTTTCCCTGTTCATAGATCCCTCCCTGGCGCAGGTGGAGGCGGCGGTTCGGGTGGGGGCGCCGGTGGTGGAGTTGCACACCGGGCGCTATGCCGAGGCCGTGGGTGGCGCCGCACGGAAGGCAGCCCTGCGGGATCTGAGGGAAGCTGCCCGCCGGGCCATGGAGTTGGGGTTGGTGGTCCATGCGGGACATGGCTTGAATTACCATAATGTGCAGCCAGTGGCGGCCATCGCGGGGATTCGTGAGCTGAATATTGGTCACGCCATCATCGCCAGGGCGATATTTTCGGGGCTGGAGGGGGCGGTCGCGACGATGAAGCGGCTGATGCGCGAGGCGGCAGGCGGTTGCGGTCCGACGGCATGATTCTCGGTATTGGCACGGATCTTGTTGAGATCGAGCGCATCGAGGAGGGACTTCGTCGCTTCGGCGAGCGCCTGGAGAGGCGTCTCTTCACTCCGGCGGAGAGTCGGTTGTGCGAGGCGCGTCGGGCTCAGCGCAGCGCCTGTTTCGCCAAGCGGTTCGCGGCGAAGGAGGCCTTGGTCAAGGCGTTGGGCACGGGGATGCGGGAGGGAATCTGGTTTACGGACATCGAGGTCCTTCCCGGCAATGACGGTCAACCGTTCCTGTTCTTCTCCGGGGAGACCGGGCGACGGCTGGCGGCGCTGGGGCAGCTCCGGGTCCACCTCTCCCTGAGCGATGAGCGCGGGTTCGCCCTGGCCATGGTCGTACTGGAACGGGTGCGCCGGGATGCCCCGTCCCATTGACACCGATCCCATCGGGCTCCGAGAGAGGGGAGAGTCGCCGTGACCGAGAACGTGGAGACAGCCGCTCAGGGTCAGGTCACAGGCGTGACAGACGCCGCCTTGGCCACCCTGACCAGGGAGGAGCGTTCTCTCTACGAGAAGATTGCCCTTCGCACTCGGGAGGCCGTGGCCTTTGCCGAGTTGCTGCCGGAGCTGGAGGAGAGCATGCTCCGTTTTCTCGGGGCGGTGCGTCTCACAGTCTACCAGACGGCCGGAGATGGCAAGGAGATCCTGGCGAAGTACAAGTCCGGGCAGGAACTCCTCGAGATCAAGCTTCCCCTCAGTCCGACCTCCATCGCCGGCTATGTGGCCCTCACCCAGAAGCCGTTGAATATCGCGGATGTCAAGAACGCCAGTCTGCTGACCTCCATCAACAAGCAACTCAAGTTCGATTCCAGCTTCGACCTTCGCTCGGGTTTCGACACCAGGGCCATGGTGGTTGTACCGATCAAGCTCGGAGCGCCATTTCTGGGGGTTCTTCAGGTCATCAACCGGGTGGGTGGGGGAAGCTTTACCGAGGCCGATGTCGGTCGGGCGAACATCCTGGCCAAAATCTTGGCGGAAAAATTCCACGAAGAGTTCGAGGGCACCAACAGTCCCTATGAATACCTGATCAAGAAGGGGCGCATCACCCAGGAGAAGATCGATCAGTTCCAGAAACGGACCAAGAAGGAGGGGGTCACGATGAATTACCTCCTGGTCCAGGATGCCAAGATCCCCCCCGAGATGGTAGCCGCTTCCCTGGAGAGTTACTATAAAGTTCCGTTCATGCGGTATGACCCCAACATCGTCCCGCCCAAGTCGATCCTGAAAAGCCTCAACATGTCCTACCTGCGGCGGCAGCGCTGGGTGCCGATGGCGGGATCCGTCGACAGCGAGCTGATGATCCTCATCGATGATCCCTCCGACGTCGGACGGCAGATGGAGATCCAGAGGGCGTTGCCGGCCAAGAAATACATCTTTCGGGTGGGCTTCGAGGAAGACATCCTGATGTACCTGGGCGGAGGCTCGGTCTCGTCGTATCTCCACGGTCTCGCCGGAAAACTCGAAGAGGAAGATGTCCAGGATGGTGAACGGATCGATGATGGCAATGAGGCCGGCGAGGTCAACGAGAATGAGAATACCATCATCCAACTGGTCAACCGCCTGATCATCGATGCACAGCGGGCCGGGGCGTCGGACATCCACATCGAACCGGGCAAGGGGAATATCCCTTCGCGGGTCCGGCTGCGCATCGATGGTTTGTGCCGTATCGCCCTGGAGATTCCCTCGACCCACATTCGCGCGGTGTTGTCGCGGATCAAGATCATGGCCCGCCTGGACATCTCCGAGAGGCGCATTCCCCAGGACGGCAAGATCGTGGTCAAGATACGCGGACAGCCGTTGGAACTGCGTGTCGCAACCTTGCCGACCGTTTTTGGCGAGGGGGCGGTGATGCGTGTCCTGGCGGCGGGTGGGGCCCTGCCTTTCGAGAACCTGAACCTCTCCGACCGCAATTTTCGCGAGACCGATCGGCTGATCCAGATTCCCTATGGGATCTTCCTGGTGGTTGGTCCCACCGGTTCGGGAAAGACCACCACTCTCCACGCGGTTCTCGGGCGGATCAACACCCCGGAGAAGAAGATCTGGACGGCGGAGGACCCGGTGGAGATCACCCAGGCGGGGCTCCAGCAGGTGCAGATGGACAACAAGGCGGGGCTCACCTTTGCCACTGCCCTGCGGGCCTTTCTCCGGGCCGATCCCGATGTGATTTTGATCGGTGAAATGCGCGACCATGAGACCGCCGGGGCCGGTATCGAGGCCTCGTTGACCGGCCATCTCGTTTTTTCCACCCTGCATACCAATTCGGCCCCGGAAACGGTGACCCGGCTTCTCGATCTCGGACTCGATCCGCTCAATTTCTCCGATGCCCTGCTGGGGGTGCTGGCCCAAAGGTTGGTGCGCACCCTGTGCAAAGACTGTAAGGGTCAGTATCGCCCGAGTGACGAGCAGTTCGAGCAACTGGTTCGTCTTTACGGCAAGGAGTATTTCGACGAATTGGAGGTTACCCGGGAGGGGTTGCTCCTCTACGAGGCCCGCGGCTGCGGCAAATGCGGCAAGTCCGGTTACAAGGGGCGCACGGGTATCCACGAGCTGATGGTGGCATCGGACGAGATCAAGGCGCTGGTGGCGAGGAAGGCCCCGGCGGCGGAGATCCAACGGCTCTCCATGAAGGAGGGGATGCGGACTCTGGTCCAGGATGGCGTGGCCAAGGTGATCCGCGGGCAGACCGATCTGGCACAACTCTTCCGGGTGGCAACCGAGTAGGCCGATCCCGGCGCCGTCTCCCGGTTTTCTGCCGTCGGTGACGGATTGCCGGCGGGGGGGGGTCGTTTCATCCTCGATATATTGCACGATTTTTGCTTGCCATTCTTGCCGGTCAGGGGTGACATCCCTGTCGATTGGCGGTTTGGGAGTGGTCGTGCCTCATGGAACTGCTGAAGAGCATCGAGTCCCTTTGCCACCTTGCGGTGGCCGTCTCCAGTGTGACGCTCATGGCGGCCCACTTCGTCCTGTTTCTCGTTCAGTATCGTCCCAGGACCGAAGGGGATTCTTCAGCGGACCTCGCCGGTCGGGTCGCGGACTGGTTTCTTTGGCCGGTGCGCGCCTTCCGGGCGTTTTTCGACGGCCTCTTCGGCGGAACCCGGACCCGGATCAGCCGCCTGTTCTCCTGGAGAAGCCTGGGGGTGACCTTGGCCTGGAGTCTGGGTGGGAGTTTGCTTGCCCTGCTCATGGTGCTGGGTTTTGTCCCTCCGGAGATGCCTCCATGGGAGCCGCGCATGCTCCGGGTCCTTTGGTTGAGCTTCCTGGTCTATTCGGCGGGAAAGTTCCTGGGGGATTTTGTCGTTATTGGGGTGACCAGGCACCTCCTGAATCTGGCCAGTCGAGGGAGGCTCGGTCTGTCGGGATTTCTTCTGGGCCACGGCCTGGGAGTTGCTGCCGGGGTTCTTCTGGCGTTGTCACCGGCCCTGGTGCCGTTGCTGCTCGCCCTGACCAAAGGGATCGATCTCCACCCCTTCCTGGAGAAGGGGGGATTGGGTGGGCTTCTGATTCCCTTCCTTCTCTATACCATCGTCTCCTCCGATCAGGCGATGCTCACCTCTTCCACAGTTCTCGCCGCTCTTTCCAGCATGTTCGTGCCGCTGGCCATATTCGTTCTGCTTGTTGGCTCCTGTTTCATCGGCAAGAGGGTGCATGATGCGCTCTCGCGGTTCATCGACTGGAGAAACGGGAGTGCTTATCTCCTCTCGGTGATCGGCATCATGGAGTTCATTCTCTACGCTGCGATGCTCTCGATTCTCCTCGTGACGATCATTCTCTATGCGCGCTATTGAGCAAACCGGATCGATACTTCTTCTCGCGGCGTTTTTTGGGGTGGCCGCGATTCCCTCTCCGGGAAACGGGTCCCTGTTTCGCCCTGTCCTGGCCCACCCCGAGGCGAACCTGGTTCGGGATCGTCTTTTGTTCGAGACTCTGAAAAAGGGGATCGATTTCCGTCATGCACGGGTGGAGGGTCTTCCGGTTGGGGGATATCGGGTCCTGACATTGGAACGATCCCTGCGCCGGATGGCGGTCGACGGGTCGGCAGCCGAGTCTACTCCCTCGTCGGACCCGCCAGTGCCGACACCATCGCAGGAAGGACCGCTCCCCTTCCGAAAAGGGGAGGACCCGAAGGCCACTTCTGCGGCGAAGCCCACCCCGGCGGCGGTATCCATTCCGACCACGGTGTCCGCCCCGGCTGCGTTGAGTTCCGGCCCTGCCGCTGCGACCACCGAGCCTGCCAGTGCTGAAGAGCGGGACACGGTATTTGCGATCATCGACCAGGCGATCGTTGCCAATCCGGGAGAGGCAAAGAACTTTCTGGCTCGGGCCCGGTGGTACGAGTCACGAAAGCGGTATTGGCTGGCGATCAAGGATTACGATGCAGCCATCAAGTTGGACCCCAAACAGGCCGACGCCTTCCATCGGCGTGGCCTGGTGTTGATAGCGGTTGAAGATCTTGGGTCGGCGGTGACCGATTTCGAGAGGGCGGTGGCGTTGAATCCCGAGGATGCGGCCTACTACTACAGCCTGAGCGGGGCCTATTATCGTATAGGGTTATCGTATTATGCTGCCTGGGGATTTCTCAACGGCCTCGTGCGCGATTCCCAGGGTTTTGCCCCACTCGCCGGTCGCTGGCAACGATCGGAGGGAGAGGAACCCTGGTGGCAGAAGATCTGGCCCCTCCCCAAGGTCGGCTGAGCGGCGGCGACCGCATCTTTCCGGAACGCTCCCCAACCCATTGGTGATCTCTGGCGGACCACATCAGATCCCTGTCGGGAGGCCCTTTTCCCCGTCAGGAGACCCTTTCCCACTTGGTGATGTCGCGCACGGCCCCGCGGGAGGCGGAGGTGGTCATGGCCGCATAGGCCCTGAGGGCGGGGGAGACCTCACGTTGCCGATCTTGCGGGCGGAAGGCATTCACCGCCAGGGCGAGGCAACGCTCGCGGCGTTTCGCAAGTTCTTCGTCTCCCACCTCCACTCGGATGCTCCGATTGGGGATGTCGATGACGATGGTGTCTCCTTCCTCCACCAAGGCGATATTGCCCCCCTCGGCCGCCTCCGGGGAGAGGTGCCCGATGGAGAGTCCGGAGGTCCCGCCGGAGAATCGACCGTCCGTCACCAGGGCACAGAGTTTGCCGAGGTTTTTCGATTTCAGGAAACTCGTTGGATAGAGCATCTCCTGCATGCCTGGCCCGCCCTTGGGGCCCTCGTAGCGGATGATGACCACATCCCCCGGGTGGATCCGGTCACTGAGGATGGCCTCGCAGGCCGCCTCCTGACTGGAGAAGAGACGCGCCGGTCCGGTGAAGGTGAGGATCGAGGCATCGACCCCGGCGGTTTTGACGATGCACCCCTCTTCGGCGATATTACCGAAGAGGACGGCAAGACCGCCGTCGCGTGAGTAGGCGTGTTCCAGGTCGCGGATACACCCTTGATGGCGATCCTGATCGAGGCTTTCCCAGCGTTTCGACTGGCTGAAGGCCACAGTGGTGGGGATACCGCCCGGGGCCGCAAGAAAGCGTTGTATCGTCTCTGGGGGCACCCGGGGACTCATGACATCGAACATGTCCAGGGCCTCGGCGAGGGTGGCGCTGTGGACGGTCGGGCATGCGCGATTGAGGAGACCGGCGCGGTCCAGTTCACCAAGAATGGCGGGGATACCTCCCGCCCGATGGACATCCTCCACATGATAGCGATCCGTGGAAGGGGCCACCTTGCACAGACAGGGGACGCGACGGGAAAGCCGGTCGATGTCCGCCATGGTGAAAGCGACGCCCGCCTCATGGGCTGCGGCCAGGAGGTGGAGGACGGTGTTGGTCGAGCCACCCATGGCGATGTCAAGTGTCATGGCGTTTTCGAAGGCCTTGAAGGAGGCGATCCGACGTGGCAAAACGCTCTCGTCGCCGTTCTCGTAGTAGCGTTTGGTCAGGTCGACGATGCGTCGCGCCGCTTCCAGGAAGAGGGACCTGCGGTCGGCGTGGGTGGCAAGCAGGGTTCCGTTCCCCGGGAGGGCGAGTCCCAGGGCCTCCATGAGGCAATTCATGGAATTGGCTGTGAAGAGGCCGGAGCAGGAGCCGCAGGTTGGGCAGGCGCTGCGCTCGATACGGTCGAGATCGGCCTCGCTGACGCTCTGGTCGCCGGCGGCGATCATGGAATCGATGAGGTCGAGTTTGCCTTCCGGACGCCCCGGGAGCCGGGCCTTGCCGGCCTCCATGGGGCCGCCGGAGACGAAGATTGCCGGGATGTTGAGACGGAGCGCCGCCATCAGCATGCCAGGGGTGATCTTGTCGCAATTGGAGATGCAGACCAGGGCGTCGGCGGTGTGGGCATTGACCATGAACTCGACGCTGTCGGCGATAAGCTCGCGGGAGGGGAGAGAGTAGAGCATGCCTCCGTGGCCCATGGCGATGCCATCGTCGATGGCGATGGTGTTGAACTCCTTGGCGATGGCGCCCGCGGCCTCCACTTCCTTGACCACCAACTGCCCGATCTCCTTGAGGTGGACATGACCCGGGACGAATTGGGTGAAGGAGTTGGCGACGGCGACGATGGGTTTGCCGAAATCCTCTTCGCGGACACCGGTGGCGCGCCACAGGGCTCGGGCGCCGGCCATGTTGCGACCATGGGTCGAGGTCCGGGAGCGATAGGGGGGCATGGCGATCTCCATTGACGGCAGGTGGGAAGCGGGGTTTGCCAATCCGGCCCGGTTCGAGGATAATGGCCGATTGCGCATTGCATTGCATGGGCAGCGTCCTGCCCGCGCGAACGATCGGGATCATGGTAGCAATCTTCTGTCGAGGCAAGGGATCCGCGTATGGGAAGGTTTTTGGCCATCCACCCGCTCAATCCGCAGCAGCGGTTGATCGACCAGGCGGCTGCCATCCTGGCGGAAGGTGGGATTCTGGTCTATCCGACCGATACGACCTATGGCCTGGGGTGTCTCATTTCCAATCGCCAGGGTGTCGAGCGGATCATCCAGATCAAGAGACTGCCGCCGACACATCAGTTTTCCCTTCTGTGCGCGGATCTTGCGGGGATTTCGCTGCTGGCGCGGGTCGACAACGCCACCTATCGGATTTTGAAGCGGTATCTGCCCGGTCCCTATACCTTTATCCTTCCCGCCAGTCGCGAGGTGCCCAAGTCGATTCTGCCCAAACGCCGGACGATCGGTCTCAGGATCCCGGACCACCCCATTTGTCTTGCCCTGCTGCGGGCGTGCGGCGAACCGCTTCTCTCGACCTCCCTGCAGTTGCCTGGAGAAGAGGGGATCATGAGCGATCCCGAGACGATTCGTGAGGTGATGGTGGATCGGGTCGATCTCGTCATCGATGGCGGTCCCCTGGCGGATCAGCCCTCGACCATGGTTGATCTGACCGAGGGTGTTCCTCGGGTCATTCGCCACGGTGCCGGTGATCCCTCGGATTTCCTGCCATAGCGGCTTGATGAATATCGGAACGCCTTGACCAGGATTGGCCGGTTCGCCTAGAATCTGCGGTTCGGGGGCCTATAGCTCAGATGGTTAGAGCGCACGCCTGATAAGCGTGAGGTCAGTGGTTCAACTCCACTTAGGCCCACCATTTTGTTTTTGCTTTGTTTTCTCCGCTAAAGAGGCCGTCCTTCGGGGCGGCCTTTTCGCATTAAAAAGCTCCAATGTTTCCAATAGTTGGCACGGGTGGTTTGAAAATGAACCTGGTCCCCCGCCGGACTCCCGAGTTGTGGGTGCAGAGAAACAGCACGTTGAAGAGCGGATCGGACATGGAACCTCCTTCAAGGCCACCGGGACGTAATCACGTTCTCAACCATTGCTCCACCTGACTCTCACTGGGCACGCCCCCGGCATGGACCACCTTGCCGTCCAGCGCCACGCCGGGGGTGGACATCACCCCGTGGCCCAGGATCTCGGCCAGATCGGTCACTTTTTCGACCTGGGCTTCGATGCCCAACGCCCGGGCCTTTTCCTCGATCAGCTTCGCCGTGGTCTGGCAGTTTTTGCAGCCCGGCCCCAACACCTTGAACGTTTTCATGAGACTCTCCTGGATCAGGCGAAGATCGCGTTGAGCAGGTAACCAATCACAATGAAGGAAAGGGTCAGGTACACCCCAAAGAACAGCAGCATCTTGGGCTTGAGCACCTTGCGCAGCATGACGAACTCCGGGATCGAGACCCCCACCACGCTCATCATGAAGGCGATCACCGTGCCCATGGGCACACCCTTGGCGATCAAGGCCTCGGCCACTGGGATCACGCCGGTGGCGTTGGAATAGAGCGGCAACCCCATGAGCACCGCCGCCGGAACGGCGAAGGGATTGTCGGCGGCGGCGTAACGAAGAAAGAGTTCCTGGGGAACATACCCGTGCAAGCCAGCACCGATGGCGATGCCGAGGAGCACATAAAGCCAGAGGCGACCTACGATGCCGCGAACCTCTCCCCAGGCGTAGGAGACCCGGGTGCGCCACGAACCGTCCACCCCGACCAGAGCCGCCTGCCCCAGACGCAGCTTCCACACGTACTCTTCGACCCAGCGTTCCAGGTGGAGGCGGTCGATGAGGGCGCCGCCCAGGATGCCGATCCCCATGCCGGTGGCCACGTACACCAGGGTCATCTTCCAGCCCATGACCGCGCCCAGGATGACCACGGCGACCTCGTTGACCAGCGGTGAAGTGATCAGGAAGGCCATGGTCACCCCGACCGGGATGCCTCCTTCCAGAAAACCGATGAACAGCGGCACCGACGAGCAGGAACAAAACGGCGTGACCGCCCCCAGCACCACCGCCAGCACATATCCCGCGCCGTGGGACTTGCCCCCGATCAGGGTGCGGACCTTTTCCGGCGAGAGCAGGCTGCGGAACAGCCCCATGACGAAGACGACGATCACCAGCAACACGAAGATCTTGCTCGTGTCCTCCACGAAGAAGTGCAACGCCTGGCCCAGGGCGGATCCGGACGCCAGACCCAGTCCGTGGAACACCGCCGCGTCCGCCAGCTCACTGAAAATTTCCAACATGACGCGCCTTTCGTTTCAGGCTGTTTCACAGACGCCGGTCGGGCAGCGCCCGGGGCGATCCGGCATGGTCCACAATCTTTCCTGGTCTCCCTGATGGGTCTCCGATCCCTGCAGCCCCTGGGCAACGGCCTGGATCATGCTCGCGGCCCACGGGGGCAACTCCGGGTGAAGGCTGTAGTACACCCACTGTCCTGCCCGGCGGTCCCGCACCACCCCGTGTTCGCGCAACGTTCCCAGGTGGCGGGAGATTTTGGGCTGGGGCTCGCCCAGGGCATAGCCGAATTCGCAGACGCACAGTTCCGTCTCGGCCATCAGCAGCATCACGCACCGCAGCCGGGTCTCGTCCACCAGAGACTTCATCAGGATTTCGGGAGTTAACATGGTCACCTCGCATCTGTTTAAGCGAATATACGTTAATCAGTATATACTGTCAAACGAATATGCTGGCGTTTCATCATCTCCTTACTCCCGTTGTGGTCCAATCATGGACAAGGCACTCCTGCGCTGGGTAAGCTTCCCCCATGAGCAGCAATGACGCCGCCCACCATAAGCTGTTTTCCCACCCACCCATGGTGGCCGATCTTCCGCGCCACTTCGTGGACCCGAAAGTGGTGGAGCGCCTCGACCTCGACCGCATGGAACGGGTCAACGCCAAGTTTCATGCCGAGGGGGACGAACGGCGGAACTGGAGAACTGTTCATCGCTATCGGCCATGCTTTTCCGCCTGGAGCATTGCCGTGATCCCGCGACCCTGTCCGGTCTGCTGGACGAATTGATCGGCTGGTTCGAGAACCATCCCGACTTCGCCGGGGTCAAAAAGGTCATGGCGGGCTTGGCGGGGCAGGTCACCACCCGCTTGGGCGTGGACGAACGTGTTCGGGTGACCGAGGATCTTCTGGAGATCAAGACGATGCTGGCGACACGCACCGAAGAGTGGGTTCAGGGGTGGTTGAGGCAGGGAGGCCAGGGGAAGCGCAGCGCGGACGTCCGGAAGGCGAGTCAGGCATCCTGCTCCATATGATACGTTGCCGCCTCGGCGAGATTCCAGATCTGGTGTCCGCCAAAGTCAATGCCGCCGATATGGAACTCCTTGAAATCTGGTCGGATCGCATCCTGGACGCCAAATCCGTGGAGGATGTTTTTTCCGATTGATTGCCCGGAGGGAATTGGATTATTCTCCTCTTTGTGAGTCGAACCGGTCGGAGAATTTTCCGTTTGGCGTAGCGTTCGGTCCACCATCCTGCCTCGTTTCCGCTTCCCGTTCGCTTGCTGTTTTTTGTCCTGGGGGTGTAGCTCAGTTGGGAGAGCGCCTGCTTTGCAAGCAGGGGGTCGTCGGTTCGATCCCGATCACCTCCACCATTTAGAAATATCTTGGTGGCCTGACAATCATCCAGATACCAATAGCTGAAAGCACAGTAATTCCATCACACTCCAAGAGTGGTCCGTCAACCCGGCCGCCATGGCAGGCGTTCGGTGGCGATAGCGCCGGTCCCCGAGGGGGAGCCGCAGGGTGCGTGGCTGCCAACAGAAATTGTAATGGGTCACCATCAACCAG
>JADGCL010000149.1 GCA_015229005.1 Magnetococcales bacterium | reverse complement strand
TAGACCCGCCCCTTGTAGGGTTCCAGCACCTCCATCAGCACCCGCACCACCGATTGCGGGGTGTAGAATTCACCACCCCGCTGCCCCTCGGCTCCGGCGAATCCCGCCAGGAAATATTCGTAGACCCGTCCAAGCAGATCCCGCGCCTTGCCGGTCTCCTCGCCCAGGGCAATGCCGGAGATCAGGTCGATCAACTCCCCCAGCATCACCTTGTTGAGCGCCGGTCGGGCATAATCCTTGGGCAGAACGCCCTTGAGGGAGGCATTCACCGCCTCGATGGCCATCATCGCCTCGTCGATCAACTTGCCGATGGCAGGCTGCCTGGCGTTGGCCCGCAGGTGGGGCCAGCGGGCCTCCCGGGGCACCCAGAAGACGTTCTCGGCCAGATATTCGTCGGGATCTTCCGCCGCTGTCGCGTCTTCGGCCAGCAGTCTGGCGTGTTTGGTCTCGAAGGCATCGGAGATGTACTTGAGGAACACCAGCCCCAGGACGACATGCTTGTACTCGGAAGGTTCCAGATTCTGCCGGAGCCCGTCCGCCGCCAGGAACAGCTCCGCTTCAAAGCCCAGATTGGCCCCGTTCCGACTCTTCCCTTTGGTGACGTTGCGAGCCACTGCTTTCCCCATGCTCATAATGAGTTCCTGGAACCCCGCATTTTACATAGTGTAAACTACCGCAGCGAGGATTGTCGTTTGCCTTCAGCCAATTTCAAATCCGGCTCCTCCAAGGTTGTCCTCGGTCAACCCCGCCGACATCCGGAACGGCTGCGACGCCTGCAGAAGGCCCCTGGGCGGTTTCCCGAGAGCCTGGCGGGGGGACAATGCCGATTCCGAAGACCCGGCCCCTTCTCAAACCTGTTCACCACCGGTTCGGAGCGGATTCGGGGAGTCTCCGGCGCCGTGACGCGGATGCTGGTCGACCGGCTCCCCTTTCGCGTAGAATCGCGGGGAGAGAGGGGGGTGAGGTTTGGAGAATCGGGACCCCGGACGAGGGCGGTACCAGCCCTTCTCCGGGCCGGGGAGGCAACGGAAATTCCAGCGGCAAGAGTTTCGGAGGGCGGTCATGCAGGTCACGATGGTTCACGTCACGGTCAAGCCGGAGGCGATCCAGGAGTTCATCGCCGCCTGTCGCGACAATCACGAGGCCTCGATCCGCGAGCCGGGCAATCTGCGCTTCGACGTCCTCCAGGATCCTACCCTGCCCACCCACTTTGTCCTCTACGAGGCCTATGTCGGCGTTGCCGAGGCCCTTGCCCACAAGGAGACGACGCACTATCAGGTCTGGCGCGACACGGTCGCGCCGATGATGGCCGAGCCGCGTCGGGGGATCCCGATGAACGGCCTCTTTCCGGAATCCTGAGCCATGGCCGCGCCGACCGTACCGGTCGCCTCCCCGCTCTCCGTTCCGCCTCTCGTCCTTGCCCCGTTCACCATCGCGGCCCTGCCGAAAATCCTCTTCGGCAGTGGGGTGCTGGACCAGGTTGTCCCCGAGGCGGCCCGATTCGGGCGACGCCTCCTGGTGGTCACCGGCGGGCGCTCGCTGGATGAACACGGGCATTGGGAGCGGCTTCGGGCCGCGCTGACGACCGGGGGATTCTCCTGGGAGCGCTTCCGGGTCGAGGGGGAGCCCTCCCCGGAGCTGGTGGATCGGGCGGTTGCCGCCTTCACCGGCCAGGGGTTCGATCTCGTAGTGGCCGTGGGCGGCGGCAGCGTCCTCGACGCCGGCAAGGCCATCGCCGGTCTTCTCCCGACCGGGGAGTCGGTGATGGCCTACCTGGAGGGGGTGGGGCGTGGCGAGATCTACCAGGGACCGGCGCTTCCCCTGATCGCGGTCCCCACCACCGCCGGGACCGGCTCGGAGGCGACGAAAAATGCGGTCCTGAGTCGCCAGGGACCAGACGGCTTCAAGAAGTCGTTTCGCGACGATCGCCTTGTCGCCCGGGTGGCGATCGTCGATCCCGACCTGCTTGCGACCTGTCCACGCCCGCTCCTGGCGGCGGACGCGATGGATGCCTTCACCCAACTCCTGGAGTCGTTCACCTCGACCCGGGCCAACCCCCTGACCGACGCCCTGGCCTGGTCGGGGATGGTGGCCTTTCGGCAGGGGTTTTTCCCCCTCTGGGAGGATCGTGAGACCGCCTTCGGGCGGTCGGCCCTCGCCTACGCCGCCCTCCTTTCCGGGGTCTGTCTCGCCCAGACCGGCCTGGGGGCGGTCCATGGCATGGCCTCGCCGCTCGGGGCCCTCTTTCCCCTGCCCCACGGGGTTGCCTGCGGGACCCTCCTGGCCGAGACGACCGCCACCAACATCGCTGCCCTGCGGGCGCGTCTTCCGGGGAGCCCGGCTTTGCCGAAATATGCCTCTGTCGGGAGGTTGTTGACCGGGAAGGCGGGTGACGATGGCGAGGCCCTGGAGGGGCTTGTGGCCACCCTGCGCGACTGGCAGGAGCGGCTGGAACTCCCTCTCCTGAGCCGGTTCGGGGTCACCCGGGAGAGGCTCGCGCCGGTGGTGGCGGAAAGCCGGGGGTCGAGCATGAAGACCAACCCCCTGGTCCTTAACGATGGCGAAATCGAGGCGATCCTGTGCCGTCGCCTCGGAGAGTGATTTCGCGCAGGTCCCCTCCCAAACCGCTGCGACTGCTGGTGGTGGTGGCGCTTGTCCTCGTGGTGGTGATCCTGGTGCGCTTCATCTTCTTTCTCACGCCGTCCTCGACTGCCAGGGATGGCGCCCCCCTTGCCCTCTCCGGGGGTCACCAGTGGGGGCAGGAGGAACCGCCGCTGCCCGAGTCGGTCAAGGAACCCCCGGGGGCGATTCTTGACCCGGCGGTGCCGAAGCGCTGATGGTCGGAGGGGAATGACCTTGGTTGGATGATCATGTCACGTAACGGATGGGCCGGGGTTGCGGTCGGGCAGTTGGATATTGGCTCTCACCCCTTGCAGCTCCGGTGAATGGTCGAAGTGCAACTCGCCGTCGTAGGCCTCGACGATCTCCCGTGCCAGCACGATCCCCAGTCCGGTTCCCGAGGCCGCCTCGTCGATGCGGGCCCCCC
>JADGCL010000148.1 GCA_015229005.1 Magnetococcales bacterium | reverse complement strand
GGACAAATGCAGGCCTGCGACTCCGATGGGCGATACGCCGAGGGTTCCACCGGCAGCACCATCACCGATATCGGCCCCGCGAGGAGCGGTTCGGTCGAAGCTGCCACACAAACTCCCCGGAGTCCGGACAGTGCCGAAAAGTCCAAACCAGACCCCGCCACCGGGAAATTCCGCATCCCCATCACTGACAAGCAGGCGGAACGATTTGCTGACGGGTCCAAGGAGTTGATCGGAACCCCCTACGGACTGCTGGGGCCAAAATCCGCAAAGGGCGTGGGTGTGGATTGTTCCGGAGCGCCCTACCTTGCCGCCAAAATTGCGGGTCTGGAATATGACTATTCCCAGGCAAAGTATCTTGAATTCAACCCACATTTGGTCAAGGTCCAGGATGGAAGTGACTTCAAAATGAGTGAACTCAAGAAGGGAGATTTTATTCAAATGAAGAGCGGAAAAGATGTCTGGCATGTCGTCATCTATGATCCGCAGGCAGACCCGGGAAAGCCTGGACAAAAAAGAGACCCAAGCATCAATGTCTATCATGCGTCCAGAAAAAAGAACAAATTCATGGCAACGGCGTTGAACGGCCTTACTAAGTACATGAAAATCACCGGGGTCTTCCGATACCATCAGTAACTGCCTGACACTGGATCCTGAATCACTCCGGCTCATTAATGATCGTCCTGACGGCTGTCCATGTTTCAGCCGTCAGGACGATTCTTTAATAATAAGGACACGATCCATGAGTTTCAAAAATTTGTTCATGGCAATTACGCTCTGCCTGTGGCCATGGCCTGCCGTCGCCGACTCAAATGATATTGACGATATAGATAAAATTGATCTATCTGATCCATATCATGTTGTAAGAAAATTTGTCGACCTTGAATTCAACGGTATTTATTTTATAAGAGGACGCTTTGCGTATTTTACTAATAAAAGCGCAGAAGCAAAATATATTGGTGATGCTTATGACGACTATGCAAAAGACTCCAGCGAAGAGTATGGAGATCTTCACACTTATGGATTACTTCTCGGCGCAGATGACAGCTCGTTGAACGTCGTTACAAAATACAAAATATTGTCCATAGATATAAACGGAAACCGGGGGAAAGCAACGATAGATTACGACAGACTGGCCACGGCAATCGAGGTTATAAGATACAGACGTATTTTTGTTGACAGAAAAGAACATGACATTGTCGAGTTGAATCTGCAAAAACACGGCAACAATTGGCTCATCGTTGACCCGCCCCTTTGGCGCATCTCACTGGATAAGATACTGAGCGCATACGATTACTTGGATAAAGCATATCAGCTCGAACTACCAGAACGGTCAGAAGATCCGAAATCAGTTGCATATTTTAGAGTGGATGATTTTCAAACCATAAAACATCTCCAGAAATACGGTCACGACGTACCTCCGTCCACGGACGCGATCCCCGGCAGGTGCGGCAAAGGATCGCCCATCCCCCCACCGGCTCCAATCCATCCCGACGAAAAATGGGACGGGTCGGATCCCCAACAGGTGGTACGGGCATTCGTCAAACTTGAATTCGAGGGCAACGGCAACCTCCGCCGTCGGCTGGCAACCCTCTCCGGGAGCGACGGGGAGTTGCCAGAAACCCAGGATGCCCGGGAAGATGAACTGTTCGTGGTTTCGCGCTACAACATCCAGCACGTCAAGACCGAGGGCGATCAGGGGGTCGCCGAGGTCGACTATGATCGCCTGGTGTCTACAAGGCGGGTCGGAAATTCCCGGAGGATGTTTCCCGACGACTTTGACTGGGAACACGACCAGATCACCCTGAAGCTGCAACGGCGGGAAGGCGCCTGGTTCATCGTCGATCCGCCGCCTTGGCGGATATCCCTCGAAGCGATCTCCGCCGTTTACCAGAAGGAATCCCAGCGCACGGAAAAAATTCCGGGTTGGCCCAATCCGGAGTCGTGCGCGTTCCAGCTCGCCGATGATGGCAACATTCTGAAATATTATCAGCAAAATCCTCCCAAGGTCCCCGAGACAGAAGCGTGGTTGCAGAAAAGCAACGAGTTGGCCTCGAAAAGGAGACAGGGGGAGCGGGACAGGCCCGCCTGGGAGAGAGTCGCCGGCGAGGTCCAGACGGCCAACCTTCAGGAACTCTCCCCCGACGGCTCCCGGAGTTGGCGCGATCCCGCGACCGGGCTGGAGTTCGTCTGGGTCCCGGGGGGTACCTTCGGGATGGGGTGCGGATCCTGGGTCGAGGAGTGTTTTGACGACGAGCGTCCCCTGCACCTGGTGACCCTCAGGGGATTCTGGCTGGGAAAATACGAGGTGACCCTGGCCCAATGGCAGGCCGTGATGGGGAACAACCCGATTGAAGACTGGCCCGGATACGAGTACATGGACGATGAAAACAATGAGAACAATGAGAACAATCCCGCAAGCCATTTCTCCTGGATCGATGCCGTCGAGTTCATCGCCAAATTGAATAGGAACGGTGACGGAAAATTCCGGCTCCCCACCGAAGCCGAGTGGGAGTACGCCTGTCGCTCCGGAGGTCGGGAAGAAAGATACTCCGGCGGCGAGGATCTTGCCGCCGTTGCCTGGACCAACAACACCGAGGAAGGCGGGATCCACCCGGTCGGGACAAAGCGGGCAAACGGGCTCGGGTTGCACGACATGACCGGGAACGTGCAGGAGTGGGTGCAGGACCGGTACGACGAAAAGGCCTATACCCATCACTCGCGACTCAATCCCCTCTCCATCCTTGGCAAGCTGATGGTCAAACGTGGCGGATCCGCTCTTGAGGGCGGTGGGCGGTTGCACCGTTGCGTTTTCCGCAGGTTCCAGGATCCCGTGGATGGGAGAGACTACAGGACCGGGGTTCGCCTGGCCAGAAACCCGTGAGCGGCTGAAAAGATCATACTAATGAGCGCATTGTTTGGCCGACATGAAAATTTCCGGAGCCTTTGCGGGGCAAGCAATCGCCGCCATGATTCGCAAAACAGTGTCGGCTAACCAACGCACTGATTAGTATCGATAGTGGTTGGGGGAGCCCGAGGGGGAGGCTCCGCCTGCCCCCTCGGGGGGGGGGCCGGGGGGGACACGCCCGAAACACAAGAAG
>JADGCL010000147.1 GCA_015229005.1 Magnetococcales bacterium | reverse complement strand
CGCTGGAATTCCTCGGAATTTTATGCGGCGTCACACAATTTGCAACATGAGCGATCCAAACAAGGTGTCTCAATCCCCTTTCAGGCGGGGCGATGACTGCAAGGATACCGGGAGACTTACCACAGGGATGTGTAGGTATAGAGTCTCAATCCCCTTTCAGGCGGGACGATGAATGCAAGATGGTTACATCAGTGTCAGAAATGCGGTATGTCGTCCGAACAGTCTCAATCCCCTTTCAGGCGGGGCGATGAATGCAAGTTCGCTCAAATAAATGAAATTGAAGAGAGTTTTGAGAAGTCTCAATCCCCTTTCAGGCGGGGCGATGACTGCAAGATTGCAATCGAGAGATTGAAGCTACATACGGTGATCCAGGTCTCAATCCCCTTTCAGGCGGGGCGATGAATGCAAGCAAAATCGACCTTATACTAATTGATGAATGCCATTTGTCTCAATCCCCTTTCAGGCGGGGCGATGAATGCAAGTCACCGTGATGGGCACGCACGTCACGGAAGTTCTGAAGTCTCAATCCCCTTTCAGGCGGGGCGATGAATGCAAGAGAAAGTAAGGGCTTGGCACGCCTATAAAGACGGATGGCTGTCTCAATCCCCTTTCAGGCGGGGCGATGAATGCAAGACCAATATGGGCACGATTGAAACAGTTGCCGTTGCCATCATGTCTCAATCCCCTTTCAGGCGGGGCGATGAATGCAAGGCAGGATCAAACCTGCGCAAAGCCTGCAATTCATAACCGTCTCAATCCCCTTTCAGGCGGGGCGATGAATGCAAGCACCTTGACAGCATACGCCAAGAGATAGGTCAAGGCATCGTCTCAATCCCCTTTCAGGCGGGGCGATGAATGCAAGAACATTCCAATGGTGAATGTCGGTGACGGATATCTGGCGTCTCAATCCCCTTTCAGGCGGGGCGATGAATGCAAGAATTGAAGAGAGTTTCGAGAAAAAAACATCTTCAATCGTGTCTCAATCCCCTTTCAGGCGGGGCGATGACTGCAAGAGTTGTGCCTGTGCCCGTGTGGCGTATTGCGTCAATAAAATGGTCTCAATCCCCTTTCAGGCGGGGCGATGACTGCAAGAGAATTTAAGAACGTGTTCCGTGGTGCAATAGCTGTTGCGTCTCAATCCCCTTTCAGGCGGGGCGATGACTGCAAGAAAAAGTATATGAAGATGTAAAAGATAAAATTACAGAAGTCTCAATCCCCTTTCAGGCGGGGCGATGACTGCAAGGGAGTTGTATGACCGATAGGTTCGTGTTCGCGGATTGAGTCTCAATCCCCTTTCAGGCGGGGCGATGACTGCAAGGAGGGATTGATGACGATGGTGAAAAACTGCCAGGTGGATGGTCTCAATCCCCTTTCAGGCGGGGCGATGACTGCAAGGAGGGATGCTGGATCGACGGGTCCAGCACACAGTTTTCGTCTCAATCCCCTTTCAGGCGGGGCGATGACTGCAAGAACGACACTCCATTACCATTTACGCTGATATTGTAATATGTCTCAATCCCCTTTCAGGCGGGGCGATGAATGCAAGTGATCGACATCCTGGTGGATAGTGTAGAGAATGGTAGGTAGTCTCAATCCCCTTTCAGGCGGGGCGATGACTGCAAGTTTCGCGGATGCCCGAACGAAAGGTTTGCCAGAAAAAGTCTCAATCCCCTTTCAGGCGGGGCGATGACTGCAAGCCCTTGTGTGGGAACTCACCCAATCTGGTCGCGAAGTTGCGTCTCAATCCCCTTTCAGGCGGGGCGATGACTGCAAGCGAATGCCCACAGTGTGGAAATGAGGAGGTACTTGAAACGTCTCAATCCCCTTTCAGGCGGGGCGATGACTGCAAGGAGGTAACGTGGGATGTCTCTACGCTTGCGTCGTGGGCACGTCTCAATCCCCTTTCAGGCGGGGCGATGACTGCAAGCTCAGTAAGGACTCTTGATCCTTACGAACCTGACCTTGGTCTCAATCCCCTTTCAGGCGGGGCGATGACTGCAAGCTTTTGGTGAGAAAATTTTGGCTATCGAAAAGCCAAAGGAGTCTCAATCCCCTTTCAGGCGGGGCGATGACTGCAAGGCTGAGTTGCGACGCTGGATGTGTTCGGTATTGCGTCAACGCGGTCTCAATCCCCTTTCAGGCGGGGCGATGACTGCAAGTCATTGAGGATGCATCATCGCCATGTCCACGGCTTGACAGGTCTCAATCCCCTTTCAGGCGGGGCGATGACTGCAAGTGTTTTGGATACTTTTTTCTCTATGGCTTACATGTCGTGTCTCAATCCCCTTTCAGGCGGGGCGATGACTGCAAGGATACTGGTAGCACGCCAACAGGCTTATCCGGCATGTTGGAGTCTCAATCCCCTTTCAGGCGGGGCGATGACTGCAAGCGTTCTTAACCAGATCATATCCGGTCATCATCCATCCTGTCTCAATCCCCTTTCAGGCGGGGCGATGACTGCAAGGCCAGGTATGCCATAGGTCATCCGTGGGATGACATTATGTCTCAATCCCCTTTCAGGCGGGGCGATGACTGCAAGGTCGAGTTGGAATTGATTGCATCCATCCCTTTGCCTGAGTCTCAATCCCCTTTCAGGCGGGGCGATGACTGCAAGCAATAAAATGACGCCAACGGGTGAGAGTCAAGAAGTTGTGTCTCAATCCCCTTTCAGGCGGGGCGATGACTGCAAGTTGAGTTGCGTTTGTGGGCGTGTGGCGTACTGTGCCGTCTCAATCCCCTTTCAGGCGGGGCGATGACTGCAAGTCAATGGATGACGCTTTTAACAAGGCTGACCTCTGCAATTCGTCTCAATCCCCTTTCAGGCGGGGCGATGACTGCAAGTGGCAAGAAGAATGCCAACAAGATCGCCGAGAAGAAAACGTCTCAATCCCCTTTCAGGCGGGGCGATGACTGCAAGGCATCGAAAGAGGTTTGGCGCAGGCATGATTAAAGATCCAGTCTCAATCCCCTTTCAGGCGGGGCGATGAATGCAAGACCGACCCTGGCATGCTACGACAATCACACAGAATTTTCCACGCATTTTCGTAACCGTCACCAATACCAACCCAATAGCAGGACATAGTAACTTCCATTCGCAAGAGTTCATAGAAAATCTACTGAATAATAAGATAGTTATCCGATTTCGTAACCTATC
>JADGCL010000146.1 GCA_015229005.1 Magnetococcales bacterium | reverse complement strand
ATCCTTCACCACCCGCGTCCCCTGGTGGCCCCTGATCTCCATCATGGGCACCTTCTCCTCGGGAAAATCCTCGTTCATTAACAGTTTCCTCGAACAAAAGATCCAGCGCACGGGCAACCAGGCCGTCGACGACAAGTTCACCGTCATCTGCTTCAGCAAGGAGGAGGAAAGCCGCACCCTCCCCGGCCTCGCCCTCGACTCCGACCCCCGCTTTCCGTTCTACCAGATCAGTCGGCAGATCGAGCAGGTCGTCAGCGGCGAGGGACGCCGCATCGACGCCTACCTCCAGTTGAAGACCACCGCTTCGGAAAAACTCCGCGGCAAGATCCTCATCGACTCCCCAGGCTTCGACGCCGATGATCAGCGCAACGCCACCCTCAAGATCAGTGACCACATCATGGACCTCTCCGACCTGGTCCTCGTCTTTTTCGATGCCCGCCACCCCGAGCCGGGCGCCATGAAGGATACCCTCGAACACCTCGTGGCCAACACCATCTCCCGACCAGACTCCAACAAATTCCTCTTCGTCCTCAATCAGGTCGACTGCACCGTCCAGGAAGACAACCTGGAGGACGTCGTCGCCGCCTGGCAACGCGCCCTCTCCCAGGCAGGCCTGATGGCCGGACGCTTCTACCAGATCTACAACATCGACTCCGCCTCCCCCATTGCCAATGAAGCCCTGAAAAACCGCTACGAAGGCAAGCGCCGGGAAGACATGGAGGAGATCACCGATCGCATCCGCCGCGTCGAGGTCGAACGCGCCTATCGCATCATCGGCGTCCTCGAACATACCGCCAAACTCATCCTCGACCAGGCCATCGGCAAGCTGACGGATCTCATCGGTCGCTGGCGGAAAAAACTCCTCCTCCTCGATACCATCGGTTTGGGAATCGCCGCCCTCCTCACCTTGGGAGTCGTCCGCAGCTTCAACCTCGACCTCAGCCACCTCAACCCCGCCCTGTGGCCCGCCATGAACCAGACTCAGACCCTGGTCCACGGCATCAGCCTGGGAGTCGCCCTGATCCTCCTCTGGGCCGGCCATCTCCAGTTGCTTCGCCCCCTCGCAGGCTGGATGGTGACCCGTAACCTCTCCAAGGAAATCCGCGATGCCGACCTCCTGGAGCTGGTCTCCAAGGGGTTCGCCAAAAGCACGCGCGACCCCCTCTTCGTCCTCTTCAACTCCCCGGCAGGCTGGAGCGGACAGGCCGAAAAGACGATCCTGCGGGTCCTCAAGGATGCCGACAGCTACATCCAGGGCCTCAACGATCAATTCACCAACCCCTCCGGGCGTCAGGATACCCCCAACCCGACGATCCCCCACCACGATACCGTCTGATCTGGCTCACTCGGGCCGGTCGCGGGCCGGGCGGGTCCCCCAAGGGACCCGCCCGGTCGTCCGGGCCGGAGAACGCATCGACCCATGACCTCCGCCGGCTCTCCCTCCGGACCATTGCGCGATCGGCTTTCCCTGGCCTCCAAGTGGTCTCTCCCGCTCCTCCTGCTCGCCCTTCTCGCCTGGGTCCTGATGGACCTCTGGGAAGAGAGGCAGCTTGGCGCCCTGGCCCGTGACCATCTCAATGGGGTCGCCCATCACGAGGCCGAGCTCGTCGGTCGTCTCCTTCTTCTGCGTTCGGACCTCGGTCGCCCCCCGGAAGCAGACTCTCCACCAACGCAAGCAGACCCAACACCACACGAGAACGATTCCCCGGAGAACACAGCAATCTCCCCTCCGGCAACCCCCGACGCCCCAGCAAACAGAGGTTCACCCTCACCGGACGAGGCCTCCCTGGCTGCCCTCGCCGCCTCCCTGCCAGCAACCGTCACCACCGATACGGCGGAGACCATCGAGTTGGCCGACTCGGTCGTTTTGATAAGCGGGCAACCGGCCCGGGTCACGGCCACGACCAACCCCCTCCTTGCCCCCCTGGGAAGCCCCAGGGAGGCCATCTTCGCCCGGTTCCCGATCATCGGCGAGACCCCCCTGACCACCGCCGCCGACGGCTCGACGCTCTCCCTCCTGGTGCTTCCTCATCCCCGGGTCCTGGAGCACCTCGAGAGATCATTCCGCAATCAGGCCAGGACCCAACGCACCGCCACCATCCTGACCCTCCTCCTCCCCTGCTGGCTCATCCTGGCGGGAATCGCCAATCGCCTGCGTCAGGTCAACGGCGAAATCATCGCCTTCTCCCGCACCGAACTCGGGAAGCCCCTGGCAATCTCCCACCCACATGACGCCCTCCTCGGCCTCGGGGATCTCTTCCACCAGCTCTCCCGAGAAATGATCGCGACCCGCGTCCGCCTCCACGCTCAGATCACCGAAAAAGACCGGGCCGAAACCGATCTCCGACGCCTCTCCCAGGCCATCGAACAGAGCCCCGTGGCGGTCGTCATCGGCGACAGCGACGGGGGAATCGACTATGCCAACCCGGCCTTCACCCGGTTGACCGGGATCACCGCCATCGAGATCCTGGGAAAGAGACTCGGCGAGATCAGCTCCGTTCCCACTCTGCCGACCCTCAACGCAGAGATCCTCCACAGCGTCGCCGAGACCGGAAGCTGGCGCGCCGTCATGAACAATGCCCGCAAAGGGGGAGAGAACTACTGGGAACTCAACACCGTCTCCCCGATCCGGGATCCCGAGGGGAGGATGACCCACATCCTGGCGATCAAGGAGGACATCTCACGCCAGATCGAGACCGATCAGGCCAGACGACAGGCCAGGGAGGCGGCCGAAGCGGTCAATCAATTGAAAAACGACTTCCTCACCAACATCACCCACGAATTCCGGACTCCCCTTTACACCATCAGCGGCAGCGCCAGGTTGATCCTGGACCGAAGCTTCGGCGAGGTCACCGAGGAGCAACGCAGCTCGCTCCATTCCATCCTCGAAGGGACTGACCGCCTGGGCGAACTCATCACCAATCTCATGGACCTCGCCCGCGTCGGGACAGAGCAATTCATCCTGGAAACCCGGGCATTCGAGCTTCCCACCATGCTCCAGAACACCGCAGCATCGGTCTCGGCGGAGGCAAGAAGCCAGGGATTGGATTTCTCCTGTATCGTCCCGTCCGAATTGCCCAACCGGGTGGTCGGCGATCCCGGGCGACTGCGTCAAGCCCTGTTGCACCTCCTGCGCAACGCCATCAAGTTCACTCCCGAGGGCAGGGTCTCCCTCCGC
>JADGCL010000145.1 GCA_015229005.1 Magnetococcales bacterium | reverse complement strand
ACCGAGTCCGGCAGATCGATCTGGGTGAACTGCCCATCCTTCGCCGACCAGGCCGTCATCGGCAAAAGATCGACGATCCCGAGAAAATCCTCCCCACTGCCGATGGGATAGGTCACCGGCAGGGCTACCACCCCCAGCGACTGCTCGATATCCCCCAACGTCCGGATGAAATCGGCCCGGGGCTGGTCCATCTTGTTGACAAAGGCCAGGGCCGGCAGATTCGCCACTTTCGCCATCTCCCACAACCGCTCGTTCTCGGTCTTGACCCCCATCACCCCCGAGAAGAGCATCACCGCCCCGCCGACCACATCGAGCGCCGCCCGCGTCGTCTCCAGAAAATCGATGTAGCCGGGGGTGTCCACCAGGTTGACCAGACACCCCTTCCAGTGACAATGCCCCACATGCAGCTGCACCGTGATGCCCCGCGCCACCTCCTCGGGCTCGGTGCTCATGACCGTCGTCCCCTTCTCCACCACTCCCCGCTGGCGAATCGCCTGACCGTTGAAAAGCAGGCTCTCGGCCAAGGTGGTCTTGCCGCCACCCCCATGCGACAAAAGGACCACATTGCGGATGTTTCCAATCTCGGTGGACATGGCCGAACCCCCTCCCAAGGGTAAACAAGCCGGTTTGTCGGGCAAAGACGCTGATAGCATATCGCCCCGACTCGGAACCGCAAAGGATTTTGCACCATCGTCGCGAGCCGCCCCGATCCTTCCCCGGAGCCGGGAACAGAATTCAGGAACGGGAATCGGGGGTGGAATTCAGGAGCGGGAATCGGGGGTGGAATCCAGGCGCAGGGATCGGGATCATGGCCCCTTGACCGGGTCCCACTTCTCCACGACCTCCCCCGTCAGGAAGTTCACGACGCCGACAAGGGTGCCCGCCATCCCCAGGCAGAGGTACCAGGCGCGGGAAGCCTGCCGCTCCACGACCGACGCCACCCGCCCCGTCCGCATCCGGGCGAAAAAGAGGGGATGGGAGAGCGCCAGCAGCAGGAAAAGTCCCTGAAGTCCAAGGAAGAGACGCATCGGCGGATGGTCGCCGGCAAGAAGCGCCGTCGCCACCACCAGGAGGATCGCCAGCAACGGCAGAAGACGACGTACCACCTTGTTGAGGAAAAGACCCAGCCCGAAAAGACCATACCTCCCCGGGTGAAACAGCGCCCGGTGCAACCAGATGCCGCGCAATCCCCGGGCAACGATCCGGCTGCGCCGGCTCACCTCGTGGGCGGGATCGCGGGAGGGAAGGCGGATCCAGGCACACGCCGCCGGCTCGAAAAGGAAACGCCGCCCCTGCCGGATCACCGCCAGGGCGTTGTAAAGATCATCCGTCACCGCCGGGGCGATCCCCCGGAAAAGTTCGCGGCGAATGGCGTACACCTTGCCATCGTTGGAGGTGATCGACCCCAGCCGGCTCTCCAGGCGCTTGATGCCGCTGTCCCAGGAAATATACCCCGACTGCGCCTCCCCCAAGCGTCCGGAATCCCCCTTGTGGATGAGCCGCTGACCACAGACCCCCCCCACCGCCGGGTCCGCCAGATGCCGTACCAGAAGCCTGGGGGTCGCCGGATCGAGCTCGGCGTCGACATCGGTGAAGAGAAGGATCTCGCCCGATGCCGCCGCCGCCGCCCGTTCGAGGCCGACATGTTTGCCCAGGTGCGCCGCCTCGGCGAGGATGCGAACCCGGGGCTCGGCCAGCGCCGCCACCCGCGCCACCGTCCCGTCGGTCGAACCATCCGAATAAAAAAGCATCTCCAGAAGCTCGGGAGGATAATCGAGCCGCTGGAAGTTGGCCACCTTGGCCGCCGCGAGTTTCTCGGCATTGCGGGCCACGACGATGAGCGATACCCGGGGCCGCCACGATTCGTCGAGCCGATGCGGCCGCTCCCCCAGGAGAAGCGCCCCGAGCCGAAGCAACAACGGATAACCGGCGAAGAGAAGAAAGATCGCCGCAAAGGAGGTCGCGAACAGACAAAAACCGAGAGTGGACAAGGAGGCCCCCCAAGTGGAAAATCACCGGCGGACCAGTATACGGGAAGGACGGAAGAGATTCCAAAGGAAGCGAAGACGCCAACGCCCAACAGCGACACGGCCTCGGAGAATCCGCCGGGGCGGCCTCCGTTCGAGGGATCCGCCCGGGCGCTACCCGTTCGGGGATTCCAGGCGAAAGAGGAGGGTGTATTTGCCCAACTGCACCCTGTCCCCCTCCTGGAGGAAGTGCTCGCGAACAGGCCGGTCGTTGACCCGGGTACCGTTCTTGCTGTCAAGGTCGCGGATGACGAAGTTGCCATCCTCCCGGAGTACCACCTGGGCATGAAAACGGGAGAGGGAGTTGTAGTTGATGGGGATCTCGCAATCCCGGTCGCGCCCGATGTGCATCACCCGCCCATCCAGGGGAATCGTCTTCCGCACCACACCGTTCTCCAGAAGCAGAAACCTGGCTGTGATCATAAGCGAACCGCACTCCTTTGCGACATTGACCGGGGTTCGGTTGCAACTCCAGGCAGGAGCGGTCAGGCGACCGCCCGCCGCAACGCCTCCTGACCGTCGGTCAGAGTCATGAGGGTCCGCCCGATCTGGATCACCATTCCCCCCTCCAGCCGCTCCGCCCCCCTGACCTGGCGAACAGGGAGATGATTCTCCGCCCGACCACCGATCCGGGTGCCGTTGCGACTCCCCAGGTCCTCGATCCACCACCCCCCGTCGGGACCCGCCAGGAGCCGGCAATGACTCTGGGATACAAAAGGATCCCGCAAGCGGATCCGCACCCGACCCGGGGTCGATTCCGCCTCCGCCCGACCGAAGATACACTCGGTAATCCCTTGATTCTCCAGGTAAAGACCGCTACTGCCTCCCCCGGCTTCCTGGATCTCAAGGCAGATCGACACGGGCGTCGGCGCCGGCGGCAGACGATTCAGTGAGGGCTTCATGGAGGGTGACTCCCAAGGCAAGGGGACGGATACTCACGGGCATGGACTCGCGGGGAGGATTGGGGTAGGAAAGAATCCGCCGACCGCAATCCGACCGCAAACCTCCCGAGGCGCCCGGAATCCATGCAGGAAACATTCCATATGCCGAATCCTCCCCCGGCTGCCGCCTCCCGGTGGTTGGCGGCGTTCTTTCGCGGCCTGGAGAGCGACTCCTACACGGTCTGCACCCGGATCCGGCTGGGGGGGGAACTCGCCGCTGCCGGGACAAAGAACGCCCAGGGGAATGGAGAAGATAGCCGGGAAGGAGGGACAACCAGGGAAGAGAGCCTCCTCTCGACCGCCCTCCTCCAGGAATGCCGCCG
>JADGCL010000144.1 GCA_015229005.1 Magnetococcales bacterium | reverse complement strand
CCCCCGGCGGTTCAGCCGTGCCAGCAGGGCCGCGTCCACTCCCGGACCGTCGTCCTCGATGGTCAGGTGCAGCCCGTGATTGCCACCGGAACCGATGACGACCCGGTGGTGGGCCCACTGGCAGGCGTTGTCGAGGAGGTTGCCGAGGAGTTCCAGCAGATCTTCGCGATCGCCCGGGAACCTGGCCGTGTCCGGGATGCGCGAGACGAGGTCGAGTCCGCGTTCGGCGTGAATCCTCCCGAGGATGGAGAGAAGATCCGCAGCTGCGGCGGCCACCGCTATCCCCGGGCCGCCGACCGTCTCCTGCCCCGCCAGGCGGGCGCGTTTCAACTCCCGATCCACGAGGCGTCGCAGCCGTTCGGTTTGTTCGCCGACGAGATCGCGAAAGCTTCCCGGGGATTCTGTGTCGTCTCCGGCTGCCTGGGCCAGGCAGGCGAGGGGGGTCTTGAGGAGGTGGGCGAGGTTGCCCAGGGCAGTGCGCGAGCGCTCCAGGCGTTGCCGGACCACCGCGAGCAGGCGATTGATCTCGCGGACGAGTGGCAGGAGTTCGCCGGGGGTGATCGCCTCGTCGAGGGAGGCGCGTTTGCCGCGTTTCACGGCGAGGAGTTCGTCGCGGAGGGTCGCCAGGGGGCGGAGGGAGCGGCGGAGCAGGAGGTGCTGCATGATCAACAGGATTCCCAGGGAGAGGACGCACACCCCGGCAAAGGAGCGCTGAAAATGCTCGACCTCCCTTTCCAGGGGTCCTAGATCTTCGGCCATCAGGATCGTGATCGTCTGTTCGGCCCTTCGGAAGTCGCGCCGGAGGAGGAGGAGCTTCTCTTCCTGGGGGCCGACGGTGCGGGTGAGTCCCGCCTCCGCAGCGACCAGGGAATAATCCCACAGCGAGCGCGAGGGGATCGAGGCCTCGCCGGCCCGGATCAGGAAATAGTGGCCGCTGTACGGGCGGCGGAACGGGAGGGGGATGCGTTCCTCGGGGAGGGTGGGCGCCCCCTCTGCATCCCACTCCAGAACCGCCAGGAGGGATTCGATATCGTGGTCGAGGCGGGAGGCGATGGAGGCCGAGGCCAGCTCGCGGAGGGCGGTCCCGGAGAGGAACCACAGGAGGAGAAAGGCCGCTGCCAGTGTGACGAACAGGCCGCGACCGAGCTGACGGGCCAGGGAGATCACCGACCGACTCGCTTCCTCCGGGAGGCCTGTCGCGGAATGGCCATCCCCGGTCGACAGGTCATTATCGGGCGTGGGTCCAGTCCGTCCAGCCGACGTTCTTCCCGGCCTTGGTCGGGACCGGCGCCGGAAAGTCGGTTCGATAATAATAATTGATCACATGCGGCTGCCAGGTGTCATCCTTTTCCGCCGGATACCGGTTGACCTCGTGCAACCAGCGGAAGGCCCGCCGCAATCCCTGATCCCCCCACTGCCAGACCTCCTTGAAGCCTGCCTCGTCCAACATTACCGCCTGGGCTACGGCCCCCTGCAAGCCTTCCCAGACATAGTTTTCCTTCGGTGGTGGCCAGAGAAATCGACCGCCCCGGCGTTGTTCCTCCGGCATCACCCCGTCGAGGTCATGCCCCTCGCGTTTGGCCCCCCGGGGGTTGATGCCGACCGGATGTTCACGGTCCGCCTGCCAATCCAGCTCTCCGAATTTGAAACCGGAGTGGGCGCTCCGCTCCCCCAACCAACCCCTGAATATCGTGGCGATCCGTTTGACTTCCGCATCGTCCCCCAGGTAACGCGCGACCGCAAGACGGCTTGCCCCGGCATGCGTCCCCCAGTTGTTCGGCCGCTTCTCGTGGGTTGAGATCAGGGTCATTCCCTCGAGATCCTCCCGAACCACCTCCTTGAGCCAGGCCCGAAACCGCTTCTCGTCCGCTTCCGGCAACCCCACCAGGTCTGCCGCGATCACGTAGGCCGCCAGTTCCCGGCCCAGGGCCAGGGTCCGCCCACCCTTCTCCGTTCCCATCGCCGCGAGGCAGGCCTCGACGACCTCCCGTTGCAGTGACGCATCCCCCAGGCGAACCCCGACCAGCGCCTTGGCCAGGACGATGACATTGGCCGGGTCCTCCTGGTCGGAGAGATTCGGGGGGGGCACGGGTTTCCTGGCCGCCCGCCGCAGGTTTTCCCACGCCGGTCCGCTCGTGCCGAGGGCGGCCAATCTCTCCGGCTGGATCCAGATGCCGACCCCGTGAGATTTCGGGGCCGATTCCCCCACCCCGGGCGAGGCCAGCGCCACGACGAGGATGATGACCACCCAACCCAACCGCCACAACCGTCCGACCACCATCTCCCGTCCCTCCCTGTTGCGCCCGCGAACAGGCTTCCGGCGAGTTGATGAACTCTTTCGCATGATCAAACGCCATTTTTTCTGATTCAATGGGGTCCGTGGAAAAAAGGAACCGCCATGACAAGGAAGATACGATCAAAACACAACCACAAGGAGTGAAGAGGCCTGAAATGTATACCTTGACCACCAACCAATGCCAATGGTGCGGCATCCTTCTCCCCGGAGGCGAGAAGTACCGCTGCCCCAGCTGCCAGGAAGCCTGGATCTGCCGCGATTGCTTGATCGGCCATCACTGCGAATCCTCGTGGGAGCAGGGGGAATGCCCCCCGGAGAGTTCCCCGCTTGCGAAAGTCGATTTCATTCCCGTGAAAAAGAAAAGGAAAGCCGGTCATGACCGCTGAAAAAGTCACCGCTCGCCCGATCGACCTGATCGTCATCCACTGTGCCGCCACTCCCAACGGGCGCAGGCACACCGCCGGCGACATCGACCGCTGGCACCGCGAACGCGGCTTCAATGCCATCGGCTATCACTTCGTCATTGGCATCGACGGCCTCATCGAGCCCGGACGCCCACTTGCGACTGCCGGGGCCCACGCCGTCAACTTCAACGCCCGTTCCATCGGTGTCTGCCTCATCGGCAGTGACCGCTTCACCTGGTCGCAGTGGCGGAGCCTTGAAGAGCTGATCACCCGCTTGCGGGGAGAATTTCCCAAGGCCAGAATCCTGGGCCACCGCGATCTGCCCAGGGTCGCCAAGGAGTGCCCCGGCTTCGATGTCCGCGAGTGGCTCGCGCGGGGGATGCGACCGGCGGACGGGGAGATCTTCGAGGAGTCTCCCACGTCCGGACACCACCCCCTTCCGGGAGGGGAAGAGCCCAACCGAGACCCGATGGCGCCACCCATCAGGACCTCATGAAAACTCCCTGGAGCTGGCGCCTTTCCTGGAGGTGGTACCGCCTCGGGCTCTGCCTCGGCTTCGGCGGATACCGGCGGCAGGGGCGGGGATCTTTCCCCCCCATCCACCGGATCCACCTCTGGCCCCGACCG
>JADGCL010000143.1 GCA_015229005.1 Magnetococcales bacterium | reverse complement strand
CTGAAGAACCACAAAATGGGCAAAACGCCCATTGCCGGACCAAACCAGTTCCAGGCCACTGTGCGTTTTTTTATGCGTTCCTTGCAACGTATCCCCGAAAAGGTCGCCGGCTTTTTCCGACACCCTGAAACCCGATATGCGGTGCCTGTCAATGTCGGCTAACCAATGCACTTCTTAGTATACGTCCTGAGATCCTCCTCCGGCACCCGCACCCAGCCGCCATGGTCCACGCTGAAGTAGCGGTAGCAGCGATGCTCGTCATCCCATTGGGCCTCGACGGTTCGGCCTTCATGGTTGGTACGATCCGGCACCACGGTCTGCAACGGTCCCTGTGAAAGAGCCTTGCTCTTGAGCAGGGGTTCCCTTGCCTCCGGGAAATGGTCCGCCATGACCGCCCCGCCGACACGCGGCATGGGCTGTTCGCAGATTTCCAGGATCAACTGGAACTCCTTTCTGGCAAGGGGGGCTGCCATCACAATTCCCTGACCATCCTTGTCCGTGGTACCCTTCAGGTTGCACCCGTTGGGCAGGGCCAGTCGGATGGTCAGCACCTTGCCCTGCCTGCCGCCTTTTTCCGGGTGGAAGCGGACGGAGATCTTGGCGATCTGAATACGGAAGTCCCCGGTCAGGGGATTGTTCCGCTCGAACCAATCCCACAGCCGTTCGTAAAGAGACTGGTCGGTGCGCCGGTTCGTCTCGAAGGTGATCCGTTCCGGCCCATGATCCAGGGGTTGCAATTGCAGCATGACCACCTTGACCGACTCGATGCCGTCTTCCGGATCGGTCGGGAAGTCGCGGGGGTTGGCCAGGGAAGCCAGATCGTAGCGGCGCAATGGCACCCTGGCCGTCTGGATCGGCGTCTGCAACAGCGTTTCCGCGAACATGCGGACGATATCTTCCCGGCTTTCCCGTCCCTGGGAGATCACCTCGATCACCCCGTCCTCGGGCTGATAGGTGAGCGCGAATTCGAGAACCGGGCGACGGTTGCGGCGGGCCAGTTCTCCCTCCTGAAACTCCAGGAAACTGTCCGGCAGCCCCTCCCGGTAAACCATCACCTGCACCAGACGGCTTTCCTCGTCCAGGTGGGCGCGGGTTCGGTGGTACACCTCCACCTTCACCTGCCCGGTGCGGAAGAGATCGCGGATGCGGGTCTCGAACTGCCTGTGATGCTCCGAATCCATGCTGACCATGGCCTGGGGCGGCCCCACGAAACCGTCCCACATCCGCCCCAGCCGATGGCTGTCGGTGTAACGGATCTCCTCGGCCCGTTGGAACGCCTCGGGATCGTGGAGAAACAGCCAGGTCGCTCGATCATGGGCGTTCTCCAGGTTTCCGAACAATTCCTGGTCCCTCACGACGCTCCACATCGCTTCCTGACCGAGTTCGTCGGTCATCCCATCGATGCGCCCGGCATCCACCAACAACACGGCACGCCTGTCGTCGTCCAACGCATCGACTGCCTTGAACAGGGGTGCGCCAAGTCTGGTTTCCTGTCCCTCCCAATCGATATCGGAGGTGGGGAAGCCGTTCCCCTGGAAGTAGGCCTGCAATCCCTTGGCAGGCGTATTGCGGATGAACCGGGCGATATGGAGCATGGCTGCCCTCCCTCGTTATCCCTTGATGTTGCGCGGGTCGTGTCCGTGGCTGTCACTGCCTCCGATCTTCCCGTCGCGGTTGTGGATTTTCAACTCCGTCCCCTGGTTCCGGCTCACCTCGCGTCCCCGATCGATGGCACTCTGCTTGGTGTCGAAGTGCCCGGTCGCCCGTTCGGCGCCTCCACGCTTGACATCCCAGCCACCAGACTGGTTGTGGACGACGTGATGCGTTGCAGTCCCACTTGATTTGCCGCTCATTTTCGTTTACCTCGTGCGCTGTGTATGGTATTTTAAGTTCACTGTAGAGAACAAGCGCAAGCCTAAGCGGGCCGCTGGCGCTTGTCAAGTATTTTTTGTGCCTGACTTCTGAACTTATGCGGAACATAGGAGGGAGCCTTGTGCCTACCCTGTTGAGCGAAAAAATCAAACGGTTGCGGAAAGAGAAGGGACTGACGCTGGAGCAGTTGGGGGAGCTGACCGGATCGAGCAAGAGCTACATCTGGGCGCTGGAGAACCAGAACCCTCCGCGCCCGTCGGCGGAAAAAATACAGAAGATCGCCGAGGTGCTCGGCGTGACGGGGGAATTTTTGCTCGACCAGGATCAGGAGACACCTGAGCGGGGTGATATGGACCTGGCCTTCTTCCGCAAGTACCAGAAAATGCCGGAAGATACCAAACGCAAGCTCCAGCAACTCATCGATGTCTGGGGGGAAGAGGATAAAAAATGAGTGAACCCAAGACGCCCCAGGCATGGGCCAACCAGATTTCCACCCTCCTCAACACGGTGCTTGGAACTGACCGCTTCCCAGTGGATGTTCCTGAGGTAGCCAAGGAAATTTCGAGACAACGATTCGCGGACGATCCGATCACCATGGTGAAGGGCGCCGATCTGCCAGGATTCGAGGGGGCGTTGCATCCCGCTCCTCCGGGGAAGAAAGGATGGGGGATCCTGTACAACTCCGGCATCTCCTCGCAGGGGCGCATCCGGTTCACGCTGGCCCATGAGTTCGGCCACTATTTGCTGCACCGGCGTTTCAGCCCAAAGGGTTTGCAATGCGGCCAGAATGATGTGGCGTTGGGTTCCCTGGATTCCGACGAGGAGACCCGGAAAAGGTTGGAAAGGGAGGCGGATGTCTTCGCCACCTACCTGTTGATGCCGCTCGACGACTTCCGACGCCAGATCCAGCCGAGGGAACCTGCCGACCTGGAGCGTCTTTCCGCCTGCGCGAATCGGTATGGCGTTTCCCTCATGGCGGCGATCCGTCGGTGGCTCGAATATACCGAGAAACGAGCCGTTCTGGTGGTCTCTCGCGAGGGATTCATCCTCTGGTCGCAATCCAGTGAACCGGCCAGGAAGACCAGGGCGTCCTTCAAGACCTTCGGTTGCGATCCCGTCGAAATTCCTGCGGCGTCTCTCGCCGCCAATCCGCCCGAATCCATGGTCGATGCTCGGCTCGGAAAGGAATTTCCCTGCGGTGTCTGGTTTGCCGATGAGGAGGTCAAGGAGATGGCGATTCCGTCGGAGCAGTATGATTTCGTCCTCTCCCTTCTGCTCCTGAAGGACAGGGATCGAAATCCCATCCTGGAAGAAGATCCGGAGGAGGATGCCTACGACCGTCTCATGCAGATTACGGAGGGCCAGTAGGCTTCGGGTGGCGGCTCCTACCCTGGCTCCTACCCCAGATCCTACCCTGGCTCCTACCCCAGATCCTACCCTGGCTCCTACCCCAGTTCCTACCCTGGCTCCTACCCCAGATCCTACC
>JADGCL010000142.1 GCA_015229005.1 Magnetococcales bacterium | reverse complement strand
CATGGCTGCCCGCTTTCTGCCGACCGGGATCATCCTCGATCTGGGGTTGCCCGACATTCCCGGGGAGGAGGTGTTGAGCCGGCTGCGCGAGGATCCTCGAACCCGGGCCATTCCCGTTCATGTGATCTCCGCCAGGGAGCCCTCGGCGGGGAGTCCGCTCTCCGGGGCGGAGTCGATCCTGACCAAACCGGTGGAGGTTTCGGCCATTCGGCAGGTATTGCAGGAGATCGATCACCCCTCTGGATCGGGTCCGGGTCGCCGGATCCTTCTGGTGGAGGATCAACCCGAGGTCAGGCGGGCGGTGATCCGGTTGGTCGAGGATCAGGCGGTGACCGTGGTCCAGGCGACGAACGGCAGGGAGGCGCTGGCACGTTTTGGGGAAGGCCCCTTTGCCTGCATCATCCTCGACCTGGGACTGCCGGATGGGGACGACGGCTTCGGACTGCTCGAGGCGATGTCCCGGCAGGTGAGGCCGTTGCCGCCGGTGATCGTCTATTCGGGGCGCGATCTGACCCGGGAGGAGCATGACCGATTGCAGGGGTACACCGACAGCCTCATCGTCAAGGGGCTGCACTCGGAGGGACGGCTGCGGGAGGAGGTGATTCTCTTCCTGAACCGGGTATCACGGGATCGTCCGGAGGTGTCCGGCCCCTCTCCGGAGGTGCGGCATCGGCAGGAGCGATTCTCCGGGCGCACGGTACTCCTCGTCGACGATGATGTGCGCAACCTCTTTTCGCTGACCCGTTCCCTGGAGAAACGGGGAATGAAGGTCCTCATGGCGGGGAACGGCGCCGAGGCCCTCGACGTCCTGGAGCGGGGGGAAAAAGTGGACCTCATCCTCATGGATATCATGATGCCGGTGATGGACGGCTACGACGCCATGCGGGCCCTGCGGCAGCGCGAATCGTTCCGGCGGCTGCCGATCCTGGCGTTGACGGCCAAGGCGATGCCGGAGGACCAGCGGCTCTGTCTGGAAGCGGGGGCCAACGACTACCTGGCCAAGCCGGTGGAGTTGGATCGACTCTTCGAGAAGATGCGCATCTGGTTGAAGGACCCTTTCGGGTGATCCCCGGGTCGGACCGTTTCCCCGTTCCATTGAAAAACACCTCGATCTTCGATGTTTGTGGGATGGGGAAGAAGTGGTATGCTCGCCGGTGAAGGGTGATTCGTTCGTGGAGGTCGGGCCATGTCCGCTGCTGTGACGTTCGATGAAGTGTGGAAGATGTTTCAGGAAACCCACCGCGATTTCCAGGAAATGGCGCGTGAAAATCGGGAAAGAAGGGAAGAACTCGACCGACTCTCCCGCGAAACCGACAAAAAGTTTCAGGAAACCGATAGAAGATTCAAGGAAACGGATGAGAAGTTCAAGGAAACCGACAGAATGTTTCATGAAAAAAATTCTGATCTTATTGAAGCCGCTCGTATAGTCAGGGAAAATGCCATTCAGATGCAGGAGACGGATCGCCGTATGCAGGAGACGGATCGCCACCTGCAGGAGACGGATCGCCACCTGCAGGAGACGGATCGCATCGTCAAGGAGGTCTCCCGGCAACTTGGTGGGCTTGGGAGTCGTTGGGGGGAGTTCGTGGAGGGGATGGTCGCCCCGGCTTGTGAAACCCTGTTTGCCAAGCGTGGCATCCCGGTTCACAAAGTCGGTCGCCGGATGGAGGCCAAGCTCCCCGGGAACCGCCATATGGAGATCGACATCCTGGTGGTCAATACCGACGCCGTCGTTCTGGTGGAAGTCAAGAGCCGTTTGACGGAGGACGACGTGCGGGAGCATATCGCCCGGTTGTCGGAGTTCAAGGAGTTCTTTCGGGAGTACGGCGACAAACGCGTCATGGGGGCCGTGGCCGGGATCGTGGTCGAGGAGAGCGTCGGTCGGTATGCCGCCAACGCCGGTCTTTTCGTGATGGTTCAGGCCGGAGAGACCATGCAGTTTGCCAATTCCCCCGATTTTTTTCCCCGGATCTGGTGACGAATCCCCTCGGACCGTCGGGAGGTCATTCCCCGGCCTGACCGACCGGTTCCCCACTCTCCCCACCGTTGTTTGTCTCAGGGGTGATCAGGCGAATGTGACTGGCCCGGTAGGTCCCGTCTCTTCCGGGGAAGACCTCGAACTCGATCCAGTCTCCCGCTCCGGGTGTTGCCTCGGGGTTGGCCAGTTCGGAGATGTGCAGATAGATGTTGTTATGGCGGCATTTGGCGAAGCCATAGCCCTTTTCATTGAAATAGGTGGTCACGACGGCCCGTTCCACCGAACCGATCTTCAAACTCTCCGATGCTGCTCCGGTGGCTCCGGTTGTTGCCCCGGTTGCGGAGATCCGGCTGACGTCCATGGCCAGGAGCCCCTCGATTTCAGATCCCGATCCCACGGTGAATTCCACCATGTCATGAATCCGCAGGCCTTCGCAGTTGACCTCCTGCGGCAGCATGAAAAAGCGGACTGTTTCGGAGTCATGGTTGCGGATCGTCAGGTGTCCTGTCCCATCTGCGAAGAGCGTTGCCACCCGCCCCTGCAAGCGGCTTCCCATCACCAGCACCGAGCATGCCTGGGGGCGCCCTCCTTTGCCGGGTTTGATCACGAACTGGACGTTGTCGTGTTCGGCGACGGGAACCTGATTGATAACGTATGTCATGTGAAAATAGATTTCGCGATAATCATCCTCGTCGGCGAAATACTGGATGAAGCCGAACCCCCGGTCTTTCTTGAAGGCGGCCACTTTGCCGAAGTAAACCTGTCGCTCCGGGGGCTCGCTGACCGGTCCTTCTTCCATTGGGGAGGTGGCGAGATACTCGCCCTCGGGTCCTTGCCAGAGGACCGAAAAGAAGCCGACCGGATGGGAGAAACAGCCGATCCGGCAGGGTGATTCCCGATGGAAATAATCCTCCTGGCTACGTCCCAGGGCCAGTCCCATTTGGGAGTGGATGGAGAGGTCCGGATCGGCATTGAAGGCGGCCTCGGTGAGAATGATGGCGTTGCCGCGGGCCTTCTCGCAGAGTCTTTCTGCCTGGTCGACGACCCCTCCGACGAAGCATTGACCGCCCCCCTCGAAGGGTACGCGGAGCGCTTCTCCCCAGGAGATGGCGATCTTGCCGCTCAAAGGGCTGCCGTGCTGAAGACGATGTTCGAGGAGTGTTTCCTGGATCTCGATGGCGGCCTGGAGAGCTGTTCCTGTTCGCGAGAAAACCGCCAAGGCCCGACCATCGAGGAAACTGACGATTTGCCCACCCCTGGCGACGACCTTTCCACTGACCAGGGCCAGGAAACGGTGAAAGAGGTCGACCCAGTCGGAATTGGCGGATCCGGTGCGGTGACGACCGGTGTTGAAGATCTCGGCGACGAGAAAACATCGATGGAGCTTCGCCGATACTGCCCGGGTCCCGGGCCGTTCATCCGGGGATGGAAGGAGGTCGTTCAACGGTTAAGGGATCCGGACT
>JADGCL010000141.1 GCA_015229005.1 Magnetococcales bacterium | reverse complement strand
GTTATCTCACCTGGCCCGGGGACGGGGGTTGCAGCTTCCTCCGGGGGAGAGCAACCCTCGGGCGCGGCAACTCGCCCGCTCCTGGGCGGATGTGGCGACGAGTCCGGGCGAGATCGTCGACCGGGCGCTGGACCATTTTCGCCAGGGCGGTTATGCCTACACGCTGGCGCCGCCGCCGCTGGTCGGCGATCCGGTCGACGGCTTTCTTTTCGGGAATCGGGACGGCTATTGTGAACACTACGCCGGGGCTTTCACCTTCCTGATGCGGGCGGCGGGAGTCCCGGCACGGGTGGTGGCGGGGTATCAGGGGGGGCGGAGCAATCCCCTGGGCGACCATCTGACGGTGCGTCAGGCCGATGCCCATGCCTGGTCGGAGGTCTGGTTGGGGGAGATGGAGGGGTGGCGACGGGTGGACCCGACGGCGGTCATCGCCCCCGGGCGGGTGGTGTTCGAACCCTCGGGAGCGGTGCTGGTCGAAGGCGCGGGGCCGATGGGCCTCTTTGCGGGGGAGGGGCGATGGCTGCGGTGGGGGTGGCAGGCCTGGGATTATCTCGACGGTGGATGGAACGAATGGGTCCTGGGTTTCGGGTCGGTCCGGCAGAGGGCGTTTTTTGCCGGTTTGGGGTTGGAGAGTTTGTCGCCGGTAGGGATGGCGGCGGGGGCTGGGGGGCTGGTACTCCTGCTCCTCTGGTTCTACCGATTCTTCCCCCCGGGATGGGGATCCGGAGATCCGCTGTTGCGGATTCACCGGCGGTTTCGGCGGAAACTGGCACGGCGGGGGTGGCCGGCCCACCCGTGGGAGGGGCCGGTGGACTACGCCCGACGCCTGGAACGGGAGGCCCCGGGGTTGGCCGAACCGGTGTGGCGGATCACCCGTCTTTACGTTGCCCTGCGTTACGGGGCGGAGCCGCCGGAGGGGGGGCGGAAGCTCCTCGCGGGGCTGGTGCGGGGGCTGTGACTCTCTGACAGGGATGGTGCCATGGCGGGGAAGGGTCGGGTTCGGGGGTTTTGGGTCGGGCTGTTGTTCCTTGCGGGTCTGGGAGCGGAGGGGTGGGCGCATGGTCCTGGCAGGCCCCTGGAGCTGGAGGTCGCCTTCTGTGCCGACCAGGAGGGGGAGTCCGTGCCGCAGCTTCGCGGGGTACGGGCCGGGGGGAGCGTCCCGTTCTGTCTGTCGGTGCGGAATGCCGAACCGTTGGCTGTTCAGCTCTCGCTGTCGCTCCTTTCGGGGTCGGTCGATGCCGCGGGACGCTCCACCTGTCTCTTGCCGGCCACGCCGAGCCGGGGCACGGCCTGGCTGGGAGAGGGGGATGCGACCGGGGTCGTGCGTGGAGAGGTGGCTCCAGGTGAGACCTGGCGAGGGTCTCTCTCCCTGCAGGCTTCGATGGTGAGCAATTATCCCGCGGATTCTTCCGGGGCGGTTCCCTTTCGGGGGTGGTTGGGGTGCTTGCTGGTGGAAGGGCGGGTGGTGGTTCCGGAAGGGGAGGGAGTGGGCCATAAGAATGCCCGGATTCTCCGCATGATACGGGGGGTGGAAGGGAGTGCGGCTCCTGCCGGAGGAGGGGTGAAACCGCCCTCCCGTGGGGCTGAAGCGGCGCCCGGAAAGGGGGGATCGTGAAGGCAAGGGAGCGGCGGCTCTTCGAGCTTTGCCTGGGGATGGCGCTGCTGTTCATCGTTGGCTGGCTCGGTGGCCCGGGGCCGGGCCGGGCCGAAACCGGATCGGAGAGGGAGCCTGCGGCCTACGAGGTGGTGTTTTCCGGTCTGGACGCGGAGCCGGGCCTGCTGCGGCTGTTGACCCGGAGTTCGCGGGCGGTTGCCGGGACGAAGCGACCACCGGCGAGCCTCTTTCTGTTGCAGAGGCGGGCGCGGGACGATCTGGACCATTTGCGCCAGGCCCTGCGTTCGCAGGGATATTTCGAGGCCTCCGTGGTCCAGGAGGTCGAGGGGAGCGCTCCCCCCTTCCGGCTCTTTTTTCGGGTGGAGCCTGGTCGGCGTTATCTCCTTGCCCGTCCGGAACTGGAGGTGACGGGTGGGGGTGAGGGGCTTCAGACGCCGTCGTGGGAGGAGTTGGGATACCGTGACGGGGTTGGGGCGGAGAGTGGTCTGGTGTTGTCGATGGAGTCGGCGCTGGTGCGGCGGGTCCTGGTCCAGGGGTTTCCCGAGGCGAAGGTGACCTCGCGTCAGGCGGTTCTTGACCGGAAGGGGGGGAGACTGGAGGTCCGCTATCACCTGGCGACGGGTCCGCAGGTGCGGTTGGGGCGGGTGACGCTTGTGGGGGCGGAGGGGGTGGATCCCGATTTTTTGCAACGACGCCTGCCCTGGTCGGAGGGGGAGTGGTTTCACCCGGACAGGCTGGAGGAGCTGCGCAAGGCGATGATGGGGACCGATCTCTTCAGCACCGTGCGGGTGAAGCTGGCGGAGGTGGCGGGGGAGGATGGGGCATGGCCGGTGACGGTGACCCTGACCCGACGCAAGGAGCGGACCTGGGTTGCGAGCGGTGGGTTCAGCACGGATCGGGGGATCTCTCTCAAGGGGGGATGGGAGCATCGCAATTATTTTGCTCGTGGCGAGTGGCTCCGGACCGAGCTTGCACTGGCGCGGCCTTCGGCTTCCTTGGAGGTTTCTTTCGACAAGCCCGATTTTCATCGCCGCGGGCAACTGTTGAAGATGACCGGCAGGCTGGACCGTTCCGAGGAGGAGGCCTATGAACGGGAGGCCCTGGAGGTCGGGGCGGCGGTGAGTCGTATGGTTCCGGGGGTGGGAGAGCTCTCTGTTGGGGCCAATTATGCCCTGGAAAATGTTCTGGAGTTGACCCTCGAAACCTGGAAACGTCACGGGACCTTGGCCTTGCCGCTGGGGCTCAAGATGGATCGCAGCGATGATCTTCTGGACCCCGCGCGGGGGTGGCGCTATGCCTCGGTGCTGTCGCCGATGGTGGCGACCTTGGAGACCGCCGGCAATCACCTGCGTTGGAACCATCGGGGCAGTCTCTATCACACCCTCCTGAAATCGCCGCGGCTGGTCTTGGCCGGGCGGGGAGAGCTGGGTTTCACCTACGGCTCGGACCGGGACGATATCCCGGTGGACCACCGTTTTTTTGCCGGCGGTGGGGGTTCGCTCCGGGGCTATGGGTATCAATTGGCCAGTCCGCTGGACGCCTTCAACAAGCCGCAGGGTGGGCGATCCTTGCTGACCTGGAGCGGGGAGGCGCGGTTGCGGGTGATGGAGAGCTTTGGGGTGGTCGCCTTCCTCGACGGTGGGCGGGCCTACGCCTCGACCTTTCCGGACACCTCGCAGGAGATGTTGTTCGGGGCGGGGTTGGGAGGACGTTACATCACCCCGATCGGGCCGTTGCGTCTGGACGTGGCGGTGCCTTTGCGCCGGCGGCAGGATGTCGATGCGCCCGTTCAGGTCTACATGAGTTTGGGGCAGGCGTTTTGACCTCGGACGCGCACTGAGATAAGACTAAAGATAATGTCAAAAGTGGTTGTGGGGGTCCGATGCGGAGGCTCTTTGCGGTTTTGATGAACTACTTCGCATGATCATTTCATTTTTTTTGTGATACAACCATCGCCGAGTGGTCAGGGTCCGCAGTCGCATGGCTATAACTGCATGA
>JADGCL010000140.1 GCA_015229005.1 Magnetococcales bacterium | reverse complement strand
GCATGCCGGGGCGTTCCAGGGAGGCCGACTGGTCGCTGCCGTACATGGCCCGGTCCAGGGTGATGTGACGCTCGATGGCGACGGCGCCGAGCATGGCGGCCATCTCCGAGGGCGATACCGAGGTTTCGTGACCGCTGTAGCCGACCGGGCAGTTGCAGCGCTGCCGGAGGATGGGGATCATCGCCAGGTTCAGATGTTCTTCGGCGGCGGGGTATTCCGAGACGGTGTGCATGAGGGTGAAAGGGGTTCCGTGGCGGCGGAAGGTGTCAACGAGCCAGTCGACCTCTTCCCAGCTGCACATGCCGGTGGAGATGAAGGTTGGTTTTTTCTCGGCGGCGACGACCTCGACGAAGGCGCGATGGGTGGCCATGGCGGAGGCGATCTTGTTGAAGGCGAGGTTGTAGGGGCGCAGGAATTCCTGGCTGGGGATATCCCAGGCCGAGGCGAGCCAGGGGATCTCCTTTCGCCGGCAATAGGCGTTGATGGCATCGTACTGGGCGCGACCGAACTCCAACCCCTCCTTCTGTTCTCTCTGGGTGGTTCCCCAGGGACTTTTGCGTGGGGAGGCCAGGAGCTCGGGGGTATAGACCAGGTCGATGGTACGTTTCTGGAATTTGACGGCGTCACAGCCGGTTTCGACCGCCATATCGATGAGCTGCCTGGCGAGATCGAGATCGCCGTTATGGTTGATGCCGATTTCGGCGATCACGAAGACGTGGGGTGCCAGACCGACGGTGCCGACATCCCGGAGGGGGGTGGACATCTGCCATGCGCTCATGGGTGACCATGCTCCTGGGGCTTTCCGGCGGGCGACCGCGACGGCCCCCTGACCGGGTGGATGGATTTCCGGGCGACGCCCTGGGAAGGGGTCACTCGGCGGTTCATCCTTCCTGTGACCCGTCTCCAAACCGCCGAACCGGGAATCATAGCGGTGCCGACCGGTGAGGTCAAACGACGGGTCGCTGGAATCAGCCACCTGTGTAATCTATCTTCCCGAAATCAGGGTCGGGCGAATGCCGATTGACGCTCTTCATGCCGAGCTGCTCCGGTTCTGGGATGTGCCGGGTGGGAGAGTCCCATTTGCCCATTGGAACCATTGTTTTTTTGCTTTCTGGCCCGCAAGAGTGGGTTGCTGGAAAGGGTCTTGTTGTCGATCTTCCCCGGTTCCACCACGACGAAACGGAAGTTGGGTAGATAACCGCACGTATTTGGGTGTTCATCGGGGGTGGCGAAGAGTGGTACACTGCCCGGCGGAAGGCGATGATCCACAGCAGGAGAGTGCGCCATGTCCGAGGCCGTGACGTTCGATGATGTGTGGAGGATGTTTCAGGAAATGGTCCGCGAGAACCGTGAGAGGAGAGCGGAACTGGACCGCAAGATGCGGGAGACGGACCGCCAGATCCAGGAGACGAGCGCACAGATGAAAGAGACGGACCGCAAATTTCAGGAAACGGACCGCAAGATCAAGGAGGTTTCTACGCAGATAGGCCGGTTGGGTGGACGTTGGGGGGAGTTTGTGGAGGGCATGGTCGCCCCGGCCTGTGAAACGCTGTTTGCCGAACGCGGTATTCCTGTCCACAAGGTAAGTCCCCGGGTGAAGGCCAAGCTGGACGGAAACCGCCATATGGAGATCGACCTCCTGGTGGTGAATACCGGGATGGTGGTGCTGGTGGAGGTCAAGAGCCGGCTGACCCAGGGCGATGTGCGGAATCATTTGGACCGGTTGGCGGAATTCAAGGATTTCTTTCCGGAGTACGCCGACAGGCGCGTCGTGGGGGCCGTGGCCGGGATCGTGATCGACGAAAGCGTCGACAGTTTCGCCATGAACGCCGGACTCTTCGTGATGGTCCAGTCCGGGGAGATCATGCAGCTTGCCAACGACGCGGCGTTCCAGCCCCGCGTCTGGTAGCGCCGGGACTGTTTTTCAAACAATCCTTCTCCTCACCACACCATTGCCGAATCTACCGGCGGCGTCCGCCGGAGGAGCTTGCCCCGGGAATTCCCGGGGGCGGAGTGTGCCGCCGGGCTGTGCCGGGCGGGGTCAGTAGTAGAACCGGAAAGAGCGCCGATAGGTGGTGAGTTTGGCATTCTGTTCGGTCAGCCGCCTGAGCAGCCCATCCAGGATCCAATCCTTGAGATTCTCCCGCAGGGCGGACGGCAGCCGGCCCATGTTCGCGTTGTCCAGTCTCAGGACGGCCACTTCGCCGTTGGCGGTGACATCGACGCTGCGGGGGCGGGAGAGGAGGAAGGAGACTTCGCCGAAAAATTGGCCGGGGTCGAGAAAGGCGAGGGGATAGGCGCACTCCCGGGTGCCGACGCGGACCCTTCCGGAGAGGAGGAGGTAGAGGCTGTGGCCGATCCGGCCTTGGCTCACGATCACCTCGTCCTTGGCGAAGATGCGCACCGATCGGGTGAGGAGCGCCAGGGCCCCCCCGGTGGTTTCGAGAAAGCTCCGGAAGATCGGATTGGCGGCGAGGAGGGTGTGCAACCGGGAGGGCTCCAGGAGGGAGGGGCGTCCGGGATTGTCGGCCTCTTCCCCGGAATCGGCGCGGAAGCCCTCCCGATAGCGGATGAAAAAGGCGAGGGAGGAGCGGAACCGGACCAGTTGATAATTTTGCTGATCCAGGTACACCAGGAGTTGCTTGATGATCTGGTCCTTGAACTTTTCCCGGGTCGGAGTGGGGAGGCGGGCAAGGAGCGGGCGATCGACCAGGAGCGTGGTGACCCGGTCATTGGCCATCACCGTGGCGGAGCGTCTTTCGCCGGTCAGGAAAGAGACCTCGCCGAAGCAGTTGCCCGGGTGAAGGGTGGCGATCGGTTGGGTCGAACCCTGGCACAGGACGCTGGCCTCGCCCCGGAGAAGGATATGGAATCCGGTACTCGCCTCTCCCTCGCGGACGATGCTCTCCAGACTCCGGTATTTGCGAAATTGGGTGTGTTCTCCCGCCATGCGTTCGATTTCGGGATCGGCGAAATTCTTGAAGAACGGGAGCAGCGTCATCAGCTCCGCGTGTTGCCGGGTCTCCGGCGACATCCCCGGAAAGGGGTCGTCGACGGGGCAGGGGGGTGTCTCGTTCCCCCCGGCCCTCCCCGGTTCGGATTGGGACTCCACCCGCCTCTTGTGACCGACCCGGTCGGAGGGGAGGGGAGCGCCGAGGTTATCGGGGTGACTGACCGGTCTGCCGTTCCGGATGCTCCCGAGGTGGGTGTCGAGCGGTGTCGGGGGGGCGGGTGGTGCCTGCATGGCGTCCAGCGGCACCTGCGAGGCGGGCCTGTCGGGGTGCATCGGTTGCCCGTTTTCGATGTCGTCGCGCTGCGGTTCGGTCAGGAGCTGGTGGAGGGTATCCGGGGTGAGGAAGTGGAAAAGATAACGACCCAGGCGGACCTCGTCCCGGTCATGGAGGAAGATCATCTCGGCGCCGCAGTTGACGCCATTGACGGCGGAACCGAACCGGGAGGCGCAATCCCGGATGACATAGCCCTCTTCCTCGCGGGCGATCAGGGCGTGGCGACGGGAGATGCAGAAATCGGCGAGGAGGATATCGCTCGGTTCGAAACGCCCGATGAGCGCGACTCCCTTTTCCTCGGTGAGGGGAGCGGAGGCGAAGAGGGGGATGATGCGCCCGAAGATGGCGAGGTCCTTGGGGGCATTCTCCGCCGCTGCGGGGG
>JADGCL010000013.1 GCA_015229005.1 Magnetococcales bacterium | reverse complement strand
CTCGCCTCTCCCTGGAAGTCGCTCTCCGGGACCGCCGTGCCGATGATCCAATCGAGACCCGATTCGGGAGTGAACGGCTGAAAGAGGCAAAGGTGCGGTTCCCCGTCGAGGAGAAAGGAGAGGACGCGCTTTTCCCCGAGCGGGAGCGGTTGGCCCGGGGGGGTTCCCAGGGACTGGGTCAAGGCGGCAAAAGCGCCGATGATGATCGGATCGCGCCCCTCGCCAACCGACCGGCGGACCCCCGGCATGGCGGGATCGACCGCCTCCCGCAGGAGATCACCCTGATCAGGCAGGGCCACCGCCAGTCCCTGGTGATCGAAGAGGAAGGCCCGGCCATGGCTTCCCACCTCGACCTGACGCAAAAATCCGGAGATCGCCTCCAGGGTGACATCCACCCCCGCCACCCCGAGCAGTTTTCCCTCCTTCATGACCGGTACGGAGACGGTGCTCCCCACCTGTTGCCGGGTCTTGCCGAGGTATTTTTCCTCCCAGGAATAGACCGCGCTCCAAGTCAGATGTTTCGCCTGGCGTGCCCCCGCGTACCAGGGGCGCAGACGGGGATCGTAGACCTTGAGCGGGTCGACCTCGGCCACCAGCGGCTGACGTTTGTCGCCAGCGGCGTACCAGGTCGTCCTGAGAATCGGCGCGAGCAACCGGGCCACCGCCTCCTTCTCGACGGTGTTCGTCTGCGGCAAGGAAGCGGCCCGCTCAAGTGCCTGCCGATCCGAGGCCGAATCAGCCAGCCGTTCGATCACCCGGGTGCGGATGTTCCCGTCCGCCTCACGCTTGTTGAGCCAGTGGTTTCCTCCCTCGTCGCCGATGTAGACCAGCGCCAGTTGTGGATGGCGCGACATCTCCTGGCGGGTCGTCCGGTCGAAGGTTGGCAGAAAATCCGGGGCGCCGGCAAGCTCCTCGAAGAGGCTGGCATTTACTTCCGCCGCGAAGGCCGCTCCCTCCAGGAAGCTCCGGGCCTTGACGATGACGGTTTCCCCGGCCAACAGCAGGTTGCTGCGGGCATCGCCATCCAGGTGGCGTTCCGCCTGATCCGCGGTGATCCCGATGAGCAACAGCGCCGGCAGACCCATCAGGAGGGGCAGAAGCAGCGGCAACACTATACGCAGGCGCATGGGCACCCCCTCCCGGGAGCTTCGCCACCCGGGGTTCGAGACGCAACCTCCGTCCGGGATTTTCCCTCAGGAGCGGGACCAGTCGCATTCGGCGCGGGGCTCTTGGGAGAAATTGTCGGAGCGGACCGCGTATGGTAGCATTGGGACGAGCCTCGGAGGAAGCCTCGCGGGGCAGGCCGGTCGCGGCCTCCATTCCATCAATTGCGAAGACGAGGGATCAGCATGGCACCGCTCAACGAACTTCCCGCCTGGAAGGCCCTGCAGGCTCACCGGGACCAAAACCTCAATCGGCACATGCGCGACCTCTTCTCCCAGGATGCCGGGCGTTTCTCCGCCTTCTCCGTCCAGCTCGAGGATCTCCTCTTCGATTATTCCAAGAATAACGTCACCGCCGATACCATGCGCCTGCTCTTCGACCTCGCCCGCAGCTGCGAAGTCGAAGCCTGGCGTGACCGCATGTTCGCCGGCCAGGCAATCAACAATACCGAGCGTCGGGCGGCCCTGCATGTCGCTTTGCGCAATCCCGCCGAGAGCCACATCCTCCCCGATGGTCAGAACATCATGCCGGCCATCAAGGAGGTCCTCGACCACATGCGCCGGTTCTCGGAGGAGGTTCGCAACGGCAACTGGAAAGGGGCAACCGGGCGGGCGATCACCGATGTGGTCAACATCGGCATCGGCGGCTCCGACCTCGGCCCGGTGATGGTCTGCGAGGCCCTGAAACCCTACATGTCCGAAGGACTCAAGGTCCATTTCGTCTCCAACGTCGATGGTACCCACATCGCCGAGACCGTCAAGGAGCTCGACGCCGAGACCACTCTCTTCATCGTCGCCTCCAAGACCTTCACCACCCAGGAGACCATCGCCAACGCCCGCTCGGCCCGGGCCTGGCTCGTGGACCGGCTGGGAGAGGCGGCGGTCGGCAAGCACTTCGTCGCCCTCTCGACCAACACCCAAGAGGTCTCCCGTTTCGGCATCGATACCCGCAACATGTTCGGCTTCTGGGATTGGGTGGGCGGGCGCTACAGCCTCTGGTCGGCCATCGGTCTCCCTATCGCCCTGGCGGTCGGATTCGATCGCTTCCAGGAGTTGCACGCCGGCGGCCATGCGATGGATACCCACTTCGCTTCCGCCCCGCTGGAGCAGAACATCCCGGTCATCAAGGCGCTTGTCGGCATCTGGAACCACAATTTCCTCGGCGCCGAGGCCTATGCCGTCCTCCCCTACGACCAGTATCTTCACCGCCTGCCGGCCTACTTGCAACAGGCCGACATGGAGTCGAACGGCAAGAGCGTCACCCGTGACGGCCACCCCCTCTCCTGGCAGACCGGACCCATCCTTTTCGGCGAGCCCGGAACCAACGGACAGCACTCCTTCTACCAGCTTATGCATCAGGGGACGCGGATGGTCCCGGCTGATTTCCTGGCCGCTGTCGAGAGTCACAATCCCATCGGCGAACACCACCCGATGCTCCTCTCCAATTTCTTCGCCCAGACCGAGGCCCTCATGCGCGGCAAGACCCGCGACGAGGCGCGTGCGGAACTGCGGGCCCAGGGACTTGCCGGAGAACAGTTGGAGTTCATGGCCGCGCATAAGGTCTTCGCCGGCAACCGTCCCACCAATTCCATCCTGGTGCGGCGATTCACCCCCCGGACCCTGGGGATGATCATCGCCCTCTATGAGCATACGATCCATGTCCAGGGGATCCTCTGGGGAATCAACTCCTACGACCAGTGGGGGGTGGAACTTGGCAAGCAGTTGGCACAGAAGATCCTCCCCGAACTGACGGCCCCGGGGCAGGTGTCGGGGCACGACAGCTCGACCAACGGCCTCATCAACTACTTCAAGGGGCTGCGGGGAGGATGAGGGCGAAAGAAGGCCGGCACCTTCCGGGGGGCGGGAGCTGACCGGGACCGCGGGGCGCGAGAGCTGACCGGGTCCGGTCCCCCCGCGCCAGGGGGGGGAGGCGGGGCTGCCCGCGAGGGTCAGTGCCGGACCTCGAAGCCGGCTGCGGGGGTGGGGCCAGGGGGGCAGTCGTTGACCTGGAGACGGATCACCCGCGCCAGGGGAGGCCCCTTGTGGCACCAGGCAATGAGTTCTGCGACGGCGGCGGCGGGGCCGTGGAACTCGGCCTCGACAGCGCCGTCGGGGGTGTTCCGGACCCAGCCGGTCACGCCGAGGCGGTTGGCCTCCCGCTGGGTGGCGCCGCGATACCAGACCCCCTGGACCCGACCTTCGATCCGGAGATGTTTGCCGGTGCAGTCGTTCTGTTCGGTGGTCATTTGTCGCCTCCTCCTTCCCGCCCCCGGTTGGGTCGATCCGTCCGCCGGTCCCCTTTAGTAGGCCCGCCTCATCCTACCTTTTGATCTCGAGAATCGTGTCGCGACGCCATTCCTCGTTCTTGTCCGGGTGATCGGTGTTAAAGTGCAGCCCTCGACTTTCTTTGCGGTGGATGGCAGAACGAATAATAAGGGAGGCGACCAGGGCCAGGTTGCGCAGTTCGACAAGATCCCGGGTAATTTCGCAGGACCAGTAGAGATCATTGATCTCTTGCGAGAACAACTCGATCCGCTGTTCGGCGCGTACAAGGCGGTTGTCGGAGCGGACGATGCCGACGTAGTTCCACATCAGGCGGCGGATCTGGTCCCAGTTGTGGGAGAGCATGACCGCTTCCTGGATCGGACGGGAGTTGACAGGATCCCAGAGGGGGACGCCCGGAGGCGGGGCCTGCTCCTGTTCGGAGAGGCGCCGGATGATCGACTCGACCGCCGAATCGGCGAAGACCAGACACTCCAGGAGGCTGTTGGAGGCCAGACGATTGGCCCCGTGGAGACCGGTGTGGGCCACCTCGCCTACGGCATAGAGGTTCTCGACGTCGGTGCGACCGGCGAGATCGGTCACAACACCGCCGCAGGTATAATGGGCGGCGGGCACGACCGGGATCGGTCCCCGCGACATGTCGATGCCGAAGCTCTGGCAGGACTGGGAGATGGTGGGAAAGTGACTGCGAATGAAGTCGGCTCCCTTGTGGGAGATATCGAGGAAGACGCAATCGTCGCCGGTCCGTTTCATCTCGAAATCGATGGCGCGGGCGACGCTGTCGCGGGGGGCCAGCTCGGCCATGGGGTGGTGACGGGGCATGAAGCGATCGCCGTTCTTGAGGAGGAGGAGACCACCTTCGCCGCGGACGGCCTCGGAGATCAGGAACGACTTGGCAAGGGGGTGGAAGAGGCAAGTCGGGTGGAACTGGACGAACTCCAGATTGGCGACGCGACAGCCGGCGCGGTAGGCCATGGCGATGCCGTCGCCGGTAGCGCAGTCGGGATTGGAGGTATAGAGATAGACCTTGCCGGCGCCGCCGGTGGCGAGGATCGTGAAGCGGGCCTGGAAGGTGAGGATTCGGGTAGTGCCGATCTCCAGGGCGTGGCAGCCATGGCAGCGGTTGCGCGTTTGATGTTCCCGGGAGGAGTGGCCGAGTTGGCGGTCGGTGATCAGATCGATGGCGATGTGATTCTTGACCAGGCGGATGCGCGGGTTCTCCCGGACGCGGGCGAGGAGGGTTTCCACCACGGCCCGACCGGTGGCATCGGCAGTGTGGATGACTCGCCGTGCCGAGTGGCCGCCCTCGCGGGTGAGATGAAGGCCTTTGCCGTCGCGGGAGAAGGGGACCCCGAGAGCGAGCAGGCGCTCGATGGCGCGGGTGCCGTTTTCGACAACATGACGGGCGGCCTCGGGATGACAGAGGCCGTCGCCGGCGGTCAGGGTATCGCGAAGGTGGTCCTCGAAGCGGTCTCCTGGGTCGAGGACGGCGGCGATGCCACCTTGGGCGTAGAGACTGTTCGATTCCCCGGGTTCACACTTGGTCAGGAGGACGACCTCGCCGTGGGGGGCGAGGCCGAGGGCAAGTTCAAGCCCGGAGACTCCGTCGCCGATCACGAGAAAGTCACAACGGCTGTGTCGGGGCAGGGCGTCCTGAGTGTGATCCATGGTGACCGGGGATGCGAGAGAGGAGGGGGGGCCGGCAGACACTCACGATTCCCGATCCTGCCATGGCGCCCTGCTGTTGCGCAAGACCCGGCAAGGATTTTCAAGGGACCCAAAAAAGAGGCTTATTGACAGCAGAAACCTCGATCATGATTGGTTTCCCCCATTCTATTGCTCCAAGACCCGATCATCTCTGCTATGATGGTGCCGTGGGGGAGGCCGGAAGGAAGTCGACTGCCGCGGAAGCGGAGTCATAATTCGTGCCCGGGGAGGGAAGCGAGTCATGAGGGCGCTTGTCGTCGACGACGAGGCGACCAATCGGGCGTTGTTGAGGAGCATTCTCTCCCCCTTCAGCGACCTGGAGGAGGCCGACGACGGTGATGTCGCCGTCGCGCTTTTCGCTTCAGCCCTGGCCTCGGGAACACCCTTCGATCTGGTCTGTCTGGACATCGCCATGCCACACATGGACGGACACCGAGCCCTGGCCGCGATCCGCACTCTGGAGGAACGCAACGGTGTTGCCTGGAAGGAGCGGGCAGTCATCTTTATGACCACCGCCCGCATCGATCCTAATGACATCATCGGAGCTTTTCGGGACGGGGGTTGCAATGAATATCTCCGCAAACCGGTCACCCGAGAAATTCTTCTGAGTCGGTTGAGCCACCATCTGGCCCTGGTCAAGAAACCCGTCCCGGCGATGCATCGTGCGCACGCGAAAGGCGCGACAGGAGCAACCACGGACCCGGCGGGGAGGAGCGTCTTATCCCCGCAGGACGAAGCGCTTCCCGTCCCCTCCGGTGGCTCCGTCCCCTCCGGTGGCTCCGTCCCCACCCGAGGCCCAGCGGCCGCCCTGGCACTCAAGATCAAAAATCTCGCGGGTCTGGTCCTGAACAGGTGGCCCGACCGTCCATTTCACTACTGTCCTATAGTGGAAGCCCGGCATCGTTTTCCCTCGGAATTCTCCCTGGCGATGGATCGGCTGCTCCGGAACGCCCTCTCGACCCGGCTGGTGGAAGAAACCCAGGTCAGTGCGCATCGACCGCTCCTCATCGTTGGTGAGTACGAGGCGCACGACGAGGAGGAGAGTATCTCCCTGGCCCTCAGCATCCTCGATACCGACGGCACGGAGGTCGGTCGCCCCCGCGGGCGTTTCTCCAGGCACCTGATTCATGCTGCCCTCGGCAACGCCCAGGCTCACCGACTCGCGCTGCTGGCCGACCTGGCGCATCCGGAGTCGATTACCCAGTTTCGGCTGGCAACCGCTCGCGGCGGGTCGAACCCGGTCTTTCGACTGGGAGAGCCTCTCCTTCCCCTGGTCAGGGTTCCTTCCCCCCTCTACGCCAATCTCTACCTCTGGGATGCCCGCGGAATGCCGCAGCTTCTCTGCCCAAGGAGCGGCAACGAGAACAATCGCATCAGACCCGGTCGCTGGCGATCGCTGCCCCCCGAGGATTCCCCGGAGCCCCCCCTGTTCCTGCCGTCGCCGGCGGGGTATCAACTCCTCAAGGCCTTCGCCTGTGTGCGCCCCATTCCGCCGCCGGAGCTGGATCCAGCCGAAACATCGCTACGTTTCCCGGCGAACGGTGAACCACCGGATCGGGCCATGGTCCGCTATGCCCTTGCTGCCCGGACTCGCGTCCATCCATCGGATCTGGTCGACTATTTTCGGGGAACGACCGAAGCCCTGCATCTCAAACTCTGGGAGGCATCCCTGTTTCTTCCGACCCAAGAGGCTTAACCAGGCCAACCGCCATGATAAACAATCTGATTTTGCTCGTTGACGACGAACCGATCAACCTCCGGGCAGTGGGAGAGGCCCTCAAGGAGGAGTACCCCCTGATCTTTGCCAGAAATGGCGAAGAAGCCCTCAACCGAGCGCAGCAGAATCCTGCCCTGATCGTTCTGGATGTCCTGATGCCGGGAATGGATGGTTTCGAGGTCTGCCGCCGACTCAAGGCCGACCCGAAAACGGCTGAGATTCCGGTCATCTTCATGACCCAGCTCGATGGAGGGGGCAGCGAGACGACCGGTTTCGAGGCCGGGGGGGTGGATTTCCTCACCAAGCCGATCCGGCCTGCCCTGGTCCGGGCCAGGGTGGCGACCCACATCGCTCTGCGCAACCATATCCTTGCCCTGGAATCGCTCGCCTCCAACCGAACCCAGGAGATCGTCGACCGCCTGGTGCGGGCCTCGCGCTTCAAAGATGATGATTCCAGTGTCCATGTGGTGCGGATGGCATCCTATGCCGCCGTCATCGCTGCCGAGGCCGGGCTTCCGCCCGAACGGTGTGACCTTCTGCGCCGTGCCGCTCCCATGCACGATATCGGCAAGCTCGGCATTCCCGACTCAATCCTCCTCAAGCCCGGCTCACTCTCGGAAAGTGAGTGGCAGCAGATGCGGCGACATGCCCTCCTCGGCGCCGAAATCCTTGCCGGCAGCGAGTCGGAACTTCTGCAGACGGCGGCAAGTATCGCCAATCATCACCATGAGCGGTGGGATGGATCGGGTTATCCCAACGCCCTGAAGGGCGAAGCCATCCCGCTCGAAGGAAGGATCGTCGCCATTGCCGATGTCTTCGATGCCCTGACCATGAAGCGCCCATTCAAGGATCCCTGGCCCTTCGACAAAGCCAAGGCAGAAATCCTCGCTGGACGCGGCAGTCAGTTCGATCCCGGACTGGTGGATCTCTTCGACACCTGCTTTCCCCGGATTCAGAGGGTCGCGAACCATTTCGCCGGATTGAACAACGTCGTGACCGATTTCTCCTCGGTCTCGAGGGAACTCATCCGCGGCGCCCTGCTCTAGCGCGAGGTCAACTGCGTGCCGACCCCTCTCTTCCCGTCCAGGTGGACTGCGAGGATCCATCGCTCCCGGTCTCTTCCGCGCCAGTTCGACATGGTCACGATCCTCGTGTTCGGGCTCCTGTTCGGCGTTCTGGCGACTTGGCTACTTTTCCACACCATCCTGGAAGAAGCTGCGGCGGACGGTAGAACCACCGTCCTGGTGGTCATCCTCGGTTGGGTATTCCTGGTCGGGTTGTGGCTGCTCCTCGGGATGCGAATCCACCTGATCAGGCCACTCGCCGCCATTACCGCCCAGATCGGACTTGTCGGCGAGTGCCGCACCCGGGAAATCACCGGGGTAACCTCCCGCATCCGCGAGATCGAACTCCTCTCTTCGGCTTTCGTCAGGATGAGTCGCGACCTCTGTGACGCCCTCGCCAGAGAACGGCTACAGGCCGAGACGCTCCTTGAAAAGGAAAGGGAGCGCGTCGACCAGTCGATCCGCAACGCCGAACTCCTCAAGGCCAAGGAGGTGGCCGAGCTGGCCAATCGTGCGAAGAGCGATTTCCTTGCCACCTTGAGCCACGAAATCCGCACCCCGATGAATGCCATCATCGGCATGACCGATTTGACCCTGGAGACCCCTCTCAGCCAGCGGCAACGGGAATACCTGCGCATTTGCCGCGACGCTGCTGGTGAACTCCTTGGTCTGCTCAATCAGGTTCTGGACCTTGCCAGAATTGAAGAACACCGTATCGAACTGGAGGTGATTCCGTATGATCTGGCCCGGACTTTGGGGGCCACAGTCGCCCTTTTCCAGGCCCAGGCACTGCGCAAGGGAGTGACTCTGACCCTCACCGTGGCCCCGGAGGTGATCCCATGCCGGATGGGTGATCCCCACCGGCTGCGACAGGTCGTAACCAACCTGGTTGGCAACGCCATCAAGTTCACCGAGGCGGGGACGGTCGATGTCCGGGTGATCGCTGCTGGCGCCGAGTCCATCCGCGTCGAGGTCCAGGACAGCGGCATCGGCATTCCCCTGGCCAGTCGAGAGAAGATTTTCGAGCCCTTCTCCCAGGTCGACGAGTCCACCTCCCGCCGGTATGGCGGCACGGGTCTGGGAACCACCATCGCCAAGGCCATCGTCGAACTCATGCAAGGGAGGATTTGGCTCGAAAGCGAAGAGGGGATCGGCAGTACCTTCTTTTTCGAGGTGGTTCAACCCCCAGCGACGGCGACACTGCCCTGTCAGGAGAGCGAACGGCAGGATCTCTTCCCCCGCTCAACAGGGCATCGCGCCCTCCGGGTCCTCCTGGCTGACGACGAGATGGCCAACCGTCTCCTGGTCGAGACCCGTCTCGGCCAGTGGGGCCATGAAGTTATCCTGGTCGATAACGGCGCCAAGGCCTTGGAGGTGATCGCCACCCGCCCGGTCGATCTCGTCCTCATGGATCTCAACATGCCGGTGATGAATGGCCTCGATGCTACCCGAGCCATCCGTGCCCGGGAGCTTCCCCGTGAGGGAAAGAGCCCCATCCCGATCATCGCCCTCACCGCTTCAGCAACCCGTGAGACCCATGAAAAGTGCTTGCAAGCCGGTATGGATAGTGTCGTGACCAAGCCTTTGGACTTCTGGAAGTTGGCCAGCCTCTTCCGCCAATTGATTCCCCCGGGGGAAGAAGGAATTTCCGGGGAGTCGTCGTCGGTGGACGATCCCGTCCGTTTCGCGCTGGAGTCATTGTCCTTTCCCGGAGAAGAGTCCGACACGGACCGCTCTCGCCCCCCATATCGCCAAGGAATAGGCAACCAGACCTTTGCCGACGACGCCGGGCAGAGTGGGAATCAGCTTCGGAAAGGGGAGAAGTCGCCCATCGCCGCGATCCCGTCACGCCTTGCCGGGGTACAGGTCCCGGGTCTGGATCTCGTCCGAGGCATGGAGATCTGGGGGGGAGCCCAAGGCCCCTATCTCGGGGCCCTGGCCGGGTTTGTGCGCAATCATGAGGATTCCGCCCGGCAACTCACTGAATTCTTCTCCCAGGGCGATCACGTCGCCGCGCGGAAGAAGGCCCATGCCATCGTGGGGGTCGCCGGAACCCTGGCCGCGACCTCCCTGGAGGAGGCGGCCAGGAATCTGGAACGTTCCCTCGGACAAGAGGAGGACGGGAAGGGGGACAAGGCGTGGCGACCACAACTGGACCGCTTCGCGCTCCTCCTGGCGGAGGTCATCTCCGGGGCCCGTGTGCTCCTCGACTGCCCCTTGGGCGCGGGCGACGGGGAGCCCCGTCCCCTGACCATCCCCAGGGCAGAAGCACGTTCCGACGACACATCTCTCCACTTGGGACGCCTCGTCGAGGAGATCACCCAGCTTCTTCACAAAGGCGATATCATGGCAGCCGAGGCGCATCTCGCCGACATCAAACCGTGGCTAACCCCCGAAGAATTCACACGACTCGAACACAACCTGGAAGATTTCGACTGGGAAGGGGCCTCGGAAACACTGAACCGCCTATCGGCAGGCGGGGCAACGCCATCCCCGACCTGAAAAAATCCGCCGGACGGGCGGCTGAGGAGGGAAAACACCAGATTCAGCGCCCGCCCCTCTCGCGTGGAGCAACGAACCACGCAAGAGGCCTCCGGGATGGTCCAGCAGACGCACGCAACAAACCGCACGACCCCCAAGCCGGCGGACGCCGGCAAGGAGCCGAGTGAGCGCCCCCCCGACAGCAGGGGGGGAAGGAACACAGCGCAACGAGACGGGGCGAGAGCGCCCTCAGGAGATACCGGGACCGGAGCTGCGACGGATCTTCTTCCGCAAGCGACGGACGGCCTCGGCCTTTTTCCGGCGGCGCCGCTCGGAAGGCTTCTCGAAGAACTTCCGTTTCTTCATTTCCCGGAACATGCCCTCGCGGATCATCTTCTTCTTAAGGACACGGATGGCTTGGTCAACATTGTTGTCGTAGACGTCGATCCTCACAAAAGTCCCTTCCTCCCACGCTGATGACGAGCGACAGATCCCAGGCACACCGCGTGTGCCGAAAAGGAGCGGGATCCTACCCTGACCGAGACCTAAAATCAAGCCGGTGCGGCAGGATCTGCATCGATCCCACCTCCCTCGGACGAACTCTCGTCTGCCTGCCGACAAACGGGCAGAGCCTCCTAGCAGACTGTTGAAAAAGTCCATCCATGGACTTTTTCAACCCGGAAAGGCAAAAACAAGTTTTGCCTTTCCTTCCAGATTCAACGGGTTACACCGTCCCGTTGAATCTGGTCGGCCATCCTTGGCCGGCGCAGCCCGTTTATCAACGGGCTGCCAGGGGTAACCGCCTTAGCTCAACGGAAAAGCATATCCCGCAATACCCAGCCGGAAAGGCAGAACAAGGCATCGCCTTTCCGGGTTCAAGAGCTCCACGGATGACGGATTTTGTCGCGGCTCGTCAGGGCACCTCAAGGGCCAGGAAAAGGGGCTCGCTGCCGCGGACAATGAGAAGCAGCAGGGTCTGTCCCTTCTTGGCGGCCTTGCCAAACTTCCGGAACTCTTCGGAATCGCGGATGGGGTGGCGATCGATCTCCGAGATCACATCCCCTGGGCGCAACCCCGACTTCGAAGCGGAACTGCCGTCGGCGACCTCGGCAATGACCACTCCCTGGACGTCGCTTCCCAACCCCAGACGCTCTCGCAACTCGTCGCTGAGATTCTGCACCGTCAGACCGAGGAGATTTTCCCCCTTGCCGTCCTGTTCGGCAAGCTCCTCCGTGCCTTGGGCCTCGTCCTTGAGTTCGGAGACCTGAACCTGGATGGTCTTCGGCTTGCCTTTGCGGATGATGTCCAGATCGACCTTGGAGCCGACCGGTGTTTCTGCCACAAGGGCGGGCAATTCGTTCATCTTGCCCAAGGGGACCTTGTTGAAGCGGACGATGACGTCCGAAGGTTCGATACCAGCAAGGGCGGCGGGACTGCCAGCCTCGACACTGGCGACCAGGGCCCCATCCCGTGTAGCGAGTCCCAGCACTTCCGCCAGTTTTGGGGTGATCGCCTGGATGCGCACTCCCAACCATCCCCGCGTGACCCGACCGTTCTGGCGCAATTGCTGGACGATTCCCTTGGCCATGTTGACAGGAATGGCGAAACCGATACCCATACTTCCGCCGGACTTGGAGAAGATGGCCGTATTGATGCCGATGACCTCCCCATCCAGATTGAATAGCGGCCCGCCGGAGTTGCCGGGATTGATGGCCGCATCGGTTTGCAGATAGTTGTCATAGGGACCGGAACCGATAATGCGTCCCTTGGCGGAGATGATGCCGACGGTGACGCTGGCCTCGAGGCCGAAGGGATTGCCAATGGCCAACACCCACGAGCCCACCTCGGCCTTGTTGGAATCCCCCATTCTGGCTACGGGCAAGGGCTCAGGAGCCTCGATCCGGATCAGGGCCAGATCGGTCTTGGCGTCCCGACCCAGGACGGTGGCCTTGAACTCCCGCTCATCGGCGAGACGCACCGTGACCTCGCCCTCTTCCGGAACGACGTGGTTGTTGGTCAAGATAAGTCCCTGGGGATCGATGATAACCCCGGAGCCAAGACTGCGGGAACTGAAGGAACGCGGTTGCGGCGTCTGTGGCATCTGCTCAAGGAATCGACGGAAGAATTCGTCGAGCGGGGGCGAACCGAACCCCTCGGGTGGCATGGCGCCGCCCTTCTCCTGCTGCGGGGTCTGGACGACACTGATATTGACCACCACCGGGTTCAACTGCTTGACAACCGGTACGAGGTCCGGGAGGGTCAGCGAGGTAGCCTGAGAGGACCGGAGCGGCAGGAGCGCCACCCCAAAAGCGGCAACCAAGCCGACGATCAGAACCCGCAAAGGCATCCTTCCCTGAGACCGATTCATCCACACCCTCCTTGAGCCGCATCCCTGACCGGGAGCCCATCGACCACCTCGCGGATCGTCGGCTCGCAGAGCGAGTCCCGACCACCGATACCGGCAATTCGCCGAAAGAGACCGAAACTCGAAAAAGCGAAGACCAAACCCGCCACGGCGCCGACTCCTTCCGCAGCCTCGCTTTCCACCCCCAGAAACCCGGCCAGGGAGGCCACCAGGAGTGCACCGACAACAAGGGCCACCAGCGGGATTCCGTAGACCAGGAGGGAAGCCCTCAGAAATCGGGACTCCTCCACCTCCAAGATGACCCGGTCACCTGCCCGGGCGCCGACGGTGTTCAGGACCTTGACCTCGATCAACCTGTTTCCGGCTCCGAACGACAGCGCCGAGCAACTTGAGGCACTATGACAACCACCGCACGCGGCCTTGGGCTGGCTGCCCACAAGAGCGTGATCCCCATCCACCGAGATGACCCAGCCATTTTCTTGCAACATGAGAACCCCCTCTCCGAGGACCCACCGCCGGAAGCATGGCAGGGAATTGCAGGAGACCGTAGAACACAACGAGACATTGTGGAAGAGGAGGGACTGCCATCCCGATGGGGCCCCCGATGGTTCGCGAGACGGCTACCCTCCGAGCCCGACCGGCAGCAGGGGGAGAAACAACACCCATTTGTCGGAGCTGAAGAGGCGCCGGACAAAACCAGCACGGGGCTCGACCTTTTCATTGGAGATGGCCGCCATCACCGAACGGGTCAGCCCGGCAGGGTCGTCAAGCACCCGCCCGTCGACCATGATGTCCCTGACCCAGGCCAGGCGCGTCATTGCCCGGTAGCACTCCTCACATTCCAGAAGGTGGTCGGTCACCCGACCGACGATGATGGCATCCAACTCCCCATCCAGGAACGCGGAGACCAGTTCTGGGTCACAAGCCATATCACCCCCCGTGTCCGGAGTCACCTCCGGGATCCGCCAAAGAGCCGAAAAAATCCGACCGCGAACCTTTCCAACCCGAGCCGGCAAGGCCCGATCGCAAGCAAGACCTCAGCCAACCCCACCTCCCTCGGGCGCCGCAACCAACTTCAGCGGACCCGCAGGGCCTCCCAGCCCCTCCCCTCCGGCGGGCCTGGCAGGGGGGAGAGGATGCCATGGAGCGGCAATCTTCTTCAACGGAATTGTGCAGCCCGTCCTCCGTTATTCGGCTAGAGGAAATCCCGAAGTTGATTGGCGATCTCCTGGCGACCCCGAAAGATCCGCGAACGGACCGTGCCGATGGGACACTCCATGACGGCTGCGATCTCCTCATAGGAGAGTCCCTCGATATCCCGGAGGTGGATGGCCTTCCTCATCTCTGGCGCCAGTTGATCGATGGCCTTCCGCAGGTTCTCCAACAGTTCGCTCCGCAACATCTGCCTTTCGGGGGTGTCCGAATTCCGCAGCTGCGGTGCCAGATCCTCGACCTCGGACAACTCGACATCGGACAGCGGGACATGGCGACCGTTCGCCATCAGGTGGTTTTTCACCGTGTTGACCGCAATCCGGTAGAGCCAAGTGAAGAAGGCCGAATCTCCCCGAAAAGAGTGGATAGCCCGATAAGCCTTGATGAACGACTCCTGAGTCAGATCCTGAACCCTGGCATGGTCGGAGACGAAACGGGAGATGACCGAGGCGAGGCGCCCCTGATAACGACGCACCAGGATCTCGAAGGCCCGGTTGTCCCCCTTTTTGGTCTTCTCCACCAGGATCAGGTCGGCGTCGCTCACCGGGACCACCCGTTCCCGGTGGAACAGCGAGTCAACCCGCAGCGATCCGCGAGACAGCCGACCGGGGTCCGGGGGAGATGCACCAAGCTCCTGCCAAGCTGCGACCACAGGGGCCGGAAAAAGTTCCCCCCGGTGGCGACACGAAAGGAGGCCTCCGACCGACCGAAATCCAACGAACCGCCCAACCCAGACATGAACGTGTTCCCCTTGTTGGACGCCAGGGGGCCTGGAAACTCCTCCTGAACAGGGCCCGATCCCTCAGGTCCGATCCCGGGAGATTTCATTCCGCTCCCGGCACTTCCCCGGAGATTCCCCATCCGCAGTCCGGCGAGTTTCTCTTTCAGGCCAGTGTCGCCATCGTATTCCTGTCGGAATATACTGTCAATTCGGCTCCCCCCCCCGCTATCGTCCAAAATAATCTCTTTGTTCCCATCGGTCATCCGGCCACAAACCTCCAGATGGGGAACCATTCAGGCCGCAGGTTCATACGGAGTGGCCAAATTGGGGGGCTGGCATGGGATCGGCTCGCGATGGTGGGGCGGAAAGTCACTTTGGAGCCTGTCGCAGAAAGGCCATCCATGGCCATGTTGCTTGTCAAATTCTTCAGGAACGCAGCGATCTTACAGGGGAAATTTTCAGGGTGTCTGAAAAAGCGACGCAGCACACCGACAAACAGGGCGGTGGACTGGCCACACCACCATCTCGTCGAAACTGGCCCGTGCCATCCCTGGCCGGCACGGGCCGTTCGTCGACAGACCGCTAGAACGTACTCTTGAACAGGGTCTTGGTGTACCCTGCCTTCAAAGAGACATCGACAGAGGCCCCGCCATCAGTATTGATCTCGATGGCAGGAATCGCGTTGGCGGCGCCGGACATCCCTTTCGAAACCCCCCAGGAGAGACCAAGACCACCACCCGTTCCAAGGGCACCCTCCGCCCCCAAACCCACGGACCAACCATCGTTGGCCTCGATGGGACCCGGCTGCCACATGATCCCCGCACCGGGCACGACCCCCTTCTGCCCCGCCGTCGCCCCCAGAGAGCCGCCCACCGTAGAGACGATGGCGTAGGTATACTTGCCACTGCTGTCCGGCTGGACATTCATGACATAGGCAACCTCACCCTCGACTCCGGCCACAAAACCGGCGGATCCGCCACCCAGGGGAATACCCCAGGAAGAGTTGATGACGTTGTTGGGAATGTTCGACCCCGCCACATTGGCCGCCATCCCAAGCTTGGCCCCAAGCAACTTCATGTCCGTTGCAACTTGCTGGGTGATCTGACCCCCGGGAATCGCCCGCTTGATGCGATTCAGCGCTTCCTTGCCTTCCGTATCCAGACTTCTCAAGGCGTTCTGCAAGTTGGTCAGGACCGTCTTGTTGGAATCGGTGAATTTCTTGGCCGCCTCACGAAACAGGGCTTCGAATGCGGCCGTGAGGGTCGATTGGACAAAATTGACCGAAGCGCTGTACCCCGACTGAACCGCACTGGCAGCCGAAGCATAGGTCGACTTGACATCATTGACCATGCCGTTCCACTCGGACTGGGCGATGTTGGCGCCGGCGGAAGCCAGCTTGGTAGCCTGGGCAACGACGGCGTTGTAGGCCGAGGTCGTGGCGGAGGCAGCCGAGACGGCGTCCTCGGCGGCATCCTTCACCCAATCACCGATACTGTTGAAAGTCTTCTTGGCCCGGCAGGAGACGTTCCACGTGCCGCAATGCCTGCCGGCGTTCCAACCGGAGGACCAGATCGGCTTGGCATCGGCATTATAGATGACAAGGTTTTTGTCCTTCTGCATGACCAAAAACGCCCCGGGGTTGCCAGCGGTATTGGATTGCCACCTGATCGCCGAGCCCCGACTGACGACCAGATTGCCGTCCGGTCGCATGGTCACGTTCAAGGCTTCCGAATGATCGGTATTGGTATCCCACTCGGCCCCCCAGGAACTGTTGTAGACAACGAAATTGCCGTCCGTCTGGAAAACGGCGTAGTACTGACCGTATCCCCCGGACTTGATGCAGGAACCCACCACACACTGCTTCCCGGGACCTCCCTCGAGGGACTGCCCGGAAAAGAGCTTCCCATCCTCCCGGGTCCGGGTCTCCCAGACCGTGACCGCGCTCACACCCAGCGGCCCTATGTTGTTGCCACTGGTTGCCACCTTGAGCGCCATGTTGCCATCGGTTCCCAGCTTGAGATAGGCGCCTTTCTTCCCTGCCGTATTCGAGGCCCAGACGGCAGTCGTGCCGGCATAGATCACGAGGTTGCCGTCGGCCTGCATGACCAGGCGATCTCCACCCTTGCCGACGGTGTTGGAAGCCCAGACCGCCCGCTTCATTCTCAGGTCGTAGAGGACAAAGTTGCCATCCGTCTGGAAGGTGGCCATGTAACCGTTATTGGCGTCGAACAGGGCCTGATCCTTCCCAAGAATCGCGCCCGGGGCCATAGTGTCGGCAGCCTGGGCGGACTGACCCGGCAAACCGAGCGCCAAAGCAAGCATGAAAACAAGGAAAAAGAGCGACCGACGGAAAAGAAAATGCCGTGCGACTGCCGTTCCACTGCCGGAACCTCGGTATCCCATGGTCGAACTCCTTCTCTCTGGAAAAAAGGACGAAAACAGCCCCCCCCCTGCCCGACCAAAAAAAAAACGGCAGCTACCGCTCACCACGGGCCACCGGGGCAAAACTGGGGCGGGACGCTACGCCTTATATCCAGGAATGTCAATCAGAAACCCAGGATACCGTTCCGAAGCAGACCGTCGAAAAGCCCATTCGTGAACTTTTTCAACTCGGAAAACAATAAGCAGAAATTTCATTCCATCAAGAATTCAATGGGTTAAGCAACCCCTCCAAGTCGTGCCAACCATCCGGGAAAACGCTGCCCGACAGGGCAATACAGGAGATCGCCCCCCTCTTTCCACCGCCGGGTTACTGGACCAACCAGTGGATGACTCCACCCTCGGCGGTGGCTGCAGTAAACGTGGCCCCGAGCATGAGACCACCATCGACCTCCAAACCATCGCCGGCAGCCAGAGCGATCTCGGAGAGTCGCGTCGGACTCGATTCGCTCAGCCGCAGGGGCACCACCTCGCCACCACCCTCGGGCAGCAAACCCAATCGCATGCCCGGGGTCACCTCCCCCACGGGTTCCCCTTTCTCCAGGATCTCCTTTTCTTCAAGATATTCGTACACCCCCGGATGCACCGGGACCACCACTCCCTGGAAAAGCGCACGAGGATCAGGGGTATCAAACTCGGGATGCAACCTCTGGAAATGATAGAGTTTCTCTATGATCGACCGGGTCACATCGCGGACGACCTCCTTGGGAACATTGGCATTGACGACCAGGGTAGCCCTGACTCCGATCGTCGGTACATCCTGGTCGATATTGCGGTAAGTGCCTCCCGGGACCGACGTTGGAACAAAGTCCGGATGGGTGGCAAGAACCGTCCCCATGCAGGTCTCATCCAGAGGAACGACCACGATGTCGCTCTCCTCGGCCAACATCCAGACCCTCTCGTTGGGATGACCGATGACATGGAACATCGCATCCAGCTCCCCTTTTTTCATGGCGCTGATCGCCTGATCCGGGGGCAGCCGCTCAATCGTCCGCAGTGAACTCGCCGGCATGGAACAGCTCTTCAGGATCTCGGCGGCGGTTTTTTCCTGCCCGGAACCGGGCTCACCAAGATTGACCCGCTTTCCCTTGAGGTCACTCAGGGTATGAATCCCAGAATTCCGGGAAGCAACCAGGGTGACCGCCTCGGTGAAAAGAGTGACCACGGCACGCAACGATCTCTGCGGCTTGGTGAAGGGAAAGAGCCCTTCCCAGGCCAGATTCAGGACATCCGATTGGACGATGCCGAACTCGGCATTCCCCGAGGCCACCTCAAAGGCGTTGAAGACCGAACCGACCGAGGGCTGGACGTTGCAAAGGAGACCATGGCGGCTCTGTTCGCGATTGACGACCATGCAGATCCCCCCTGCCGTCGGAAAATAGACCCCACCGATGCCACCGCTGGCGATGACCACCTCCCTTGGCGGCGTCTGAGGCTGCCCGGTCTCTTCCGCCCAAAGCCCGCCACTCCCCGGAAAAAGCACGACCCCCGCCAGGAGAACCGCGACAAACCGTCCGCCGACACCCATGAATTTACCCTCCCACGCTCGCCGCATGTGACCGGCGCTCCGAAGCAAAATCGGCCTGCGCCACTCCCCGAATCATTCTACGCGCTTGCCTTCCTCCCAACGAGCTTTCACCCGCCGTCCGTCGCGCTGCACGATCTGACCGCTGCCATGTTTCAGGTCCGACTTCCAAGTAGCCTCGATACGCTGCCCGACCTCGGCAAAATAGTAGACCCCCGGACCCTCTTTCCGGTCATGGTTCCACCCCCCCTGATACCAGTCTCCCGCCTTGAAGGTATACCGACCCGTCCCGTGCTTGGTCCCATCCTGCCACTGGCCGACGTAGGTGTCGCCTTTGTCGTAGATGAAAATCCCCTCGCCCGAAGTACAATCGCCGTCGATACAGCCATTCCGACCCTCGGCCTGGGCCTTGCGGATCTTGTCGAGGGCAGTAGCCGGCAAACTCTCCGGCTGGGGCGGGGGAACAGGAGCACTCTTCGCGGCCAGCTCCGCCTGGCGCTTCCTCAGTTCGGCGATCCGTCGGTCCCTCTCGGCATAGTAACTCGCAAACATCAGGTGTTTGCGCGCAACGCCATAGCGCTTGCCATCCTGCCACCGGGAGGTCATCCAGTCACCATTGACGTAATGGATCGTCCCCTCACCATGCGGCAGACCATTGCGAAACCCGCCTGAATATTTCTCGCCGTTGGTATAGAGAAGAACTCCCTGGCCATTCTTGCAGTCGCCCTCGACACAACGGTCGACCTGCCTCTCCGGCTCCCGGCCTCCAGCCCCGGAATCGTCGAGACGCTGCATCCGACCCGTCAAGGCCCTCTCAAGATGCTCCCTTTCCTTCCGGAGGTCGTCCACACGCCGGGCCTGGTCGGCGGTAGCGGCGGGGAGAGCCGACTCCAGGCCCCCCCCCTGGGCGGGCGGAGAAACAACCAAAGCCCCCCCTCCCGACTCCTCGGCGAAAAGCCGACCGACCACATCTACGTTCACCCCACCGCCGGCGAACCAGAGAGCAGACAGACTCACGGCCCAGTAGAGGCATCGGAAACGACGAGAGTGGCCCATATGGTCGATCCTCTGATCAGGAGTTCCCTGCCCGGTACGGAGGGAAGCCCCTCCTTCTCACGCCCGCCCGGCAGCACACCTGCCCGGCAGCGCACCCGCCCGGCAGCACACCCGCCGAGCTGCAGTCTCCAGGGTAACATGACCAGAGAGCCCGGTTAACCAAAATCCAGCGATCGGAACAAGAACACCGGCGGATGACGAACGCCGGACTCCAACAGGCAGAGGCACCTTGACGACCGTTGGGGGAGATGCGACAACCGCATCAACCCGCCGACCGACCGACGGAGGCTTCCGGAGAGTGGCCGGAGCATATCGATCGTGATATGTAACAATCTGAATTAAAAGGGGAAAGAGTACTCGTTTCGCCTACCCTGGTTGAAAAAGTCCATGGAGAGACTATTTCGATGGACTGGCAGAGTATCCCCCCCCAGCGTCAAGGAGACCTTGATGGCCCGTCAACGGCGCCAGTATGTGTGTCAGGAATGTGGGGCCGATCATGCCCAATGGGGTGGACGCTGCACGGTTTGCGGGGCATGGAACACCCTCCGGGCGGTTGTGGTGACTCCCGATTCCGGTTCCAGCGGGCGCGGGGGAGGTGCAGCGGTCGGGCGGGAAAGTGGCCGACCCGTCACTCTGGCCTCGGTCACCGTCGCTGCGGACTCGCGGGATCAGTTCGGCCTGCCGGAACTCGACCGGGTCCTGGGGGGAGGGGTCGTCCCGGGTTCGGCGATCCTCATCGGCGGCGACCCGGGCATCGGCAAATCGACCCTGCTGTTGGGAGCGCTGCACCTGCTCTCGGAACGGATGCGGGTCCTCTATGTCTCGGGGGAAGAGTCGGTACAGCAACTCAAGCTTCGCTCCGATCGGATGGGGCTCCACGGCGACTCCCTTCTGGTCGCCATGGAGAATGGTCTGGAGGCGGTGATCGCGGCCGTGGAGGGAGTCGATCCGCAGGTCCTGGTGATGGATTCGATCCAGACCCTGGCCACCGACACCCTGCCGGCGGCAGCCGGGACGGTGACCCAGGTGCGCGAATGCGCCGCCCGCCTGATTCGCCTGGCCAAGGGACGATCGATGGCCCTCTTTTTGGTGGGACACGTCACCAAGGAGGGACAGATCGCCGGCCCCAGGGTGCTGGAACACATGGTCGACACGGTCCTCTACTTCGAAGGAGAACGCGGGCACGACTATCGCCTCCTCCGGGCCGTCAAAAACCGCTTCGGCGCCGCCAATGAAATCGGCGTCTTCGCCATGAGCCAGGTCGGCCTCATCGAGGTGCCCAATCCCTCCGAGATCTTTCTCGCGGAGCGATCCCCGGGGGCGGCCGGATCCGTCGTCTTCCCGGGGATGGAGGGAAGCCGACCGGTGTTGGTGGAGATTCAAGCGCTGGTGGTACCAAGTCCCATGGCGCAGCCTCGACGGACAACACTGGGGGTCGACAGCAACCGTCTGGCGATGCTGACGGCGGTGTTGGAAAAGCAGCTTGGGTTGGGACTCTTCAACCACGACATCTTTCTCAACATCGCCGGCGGATTTCGTATCACCGAACCGGCGGCGGACCTGGCCGTGGTGGCGGCCCTGATGGCCTCCCGCGGGAATGTGCATCTGGACCAGGGCCTCGTCGTCCTCGGGGAGGTGGGGCTTTCCGGCGAGATCCGGGCAGTATCGCAGGTGGCGACACGCCTCAAAGAGGCGGCAAAGCTGGGATTCACCCGGGCGATGCTCCCCGAGCGGGCTCTCAAGAATCTGCCGGAACCCTACCCGCTGGAACTCGAACCGGTGGGCTCGGTAGTCGAAGCGGCGGCGCGGATCAGTGCCGCCAGGGGGTGAGGTGGACCTTAAATCCAGGACGGAAATCCGACAGAAATAAGCCGCACCCTGCCCATGGTTGACGGCCCTTCTGGTGTGGCCGTTGGTTTTGCCGTTGCTTTGAAAAAATATAAAAAAAATCAGCCTTTCAAACATCCTTTTGTATCGTGCGTTCGATCGGGTTTTGAGGATTATCCGTCCGAAGGCATTTATCGTGGAAAATGTGTCTGGAATGGAACGCAGCGATTTTAGGCATCTTTTGAACAACCAAATCACCCGCTTTCGTTCGGCTGGATATTTAGTCGAGGTGTCTCGGCTGAATGCCAGTGAATTTGGAGTTCCTCAGGAGAGAAAAAGGATCTTTATCGTTGGTATTCGCTCTGACCTTGGAGAGCGATATACATTCCCAAAGCCTCAATATGGGACACACGGAGAATTCGCATGCAGGACAATTAAGGATGCTATCGGGGATCTGCCTGAATGGCCCGAAGGAGAATTTTGGACAGAGTCCTTCCATTGGTACTATCTCTCCCGCAACCGCCGGCGTGATTGGGACCAGACAAGTAAAACCATCATGAGCCACCCACGGCATATGCCGTTGCACCCGGTCAGTCCCAAGCTTAAGAAGGTACACGAGGATAAGTGGGAATGGGAACATGATGGACCTGCCCAGCGTTTTTCTTATCACGAGGCGGCTCGGCTCCAGGGATTGGGCAAGGGATTCCTGCTCCCAGATACACACGGGATGAGAGAGAAGTACCGGGTAATCGGAAATGCCGTACCACCACCGTTGTTCCAGGCTGTGGCTGGCGCATTGCCTGACATTTGGTAATCAGGCGGCTTGACTCAGCACGAATTCAATCAAAGATTCAATCCCACGACCATTATACATTGGCAACTGATTAACGGTTAATCCTGATGATTCCCCAATCAACGTGAGTCGAATTCGATCAAAAACCAAGCCTGCCTCCCGAATTGATTCTTTCAGAAGAGCGTCGTTGATGTGGAATGGCGTTGCAAAGGCCCTGATGGGAGGATTCAGGATCAACATGGGGTGAAACCATTTCTGAAGTCTACTCAGGTTCAGGTCATTCCATTTACAAATCCAATCATTGCCGCAGGCGCATTGTCCGAGAACGAATATTTGACCCTGCCGCTTATCAGGGGATGGTATCCAGGCGGCAAAGTCCATGCCGCCGTCCTTCTCTGCGCCACCGTCTTCCGGGATGTCTGTTTCAGGTTTCCAAAACCATTCTCTGGTTGAATCAGCCAAAACCCGCATGGCTTCTTTGAAAGAAATTTCGCCATCCCTGGGAAAACCTGAATGGAAGGCCTTGGCGTTTGCACCCAAGTGGACACGAACCAGTTCAGCCGAGATGCGTTCGAAAAGACGTGGGAGTCCTGTATACGGATTTCTGGTGATATTGCGACTGTTAGAGATAGCCAAGCAGAACTCGTAGATTTTTGACTTACTTGGTCTATATATTAGCTGTTGGCCATCAAGAGTGAATGGGTAGGATTCCCCCAATAGCTCCTGGCGTTTTACGATGGTCTCGTGTATCCCTCCCACGGCGGAGTCAAGTTGCAGATCTTTCTCTTCCCACGAGCTGTGCTTGTTTGGCTCGGAAGGTGGCGGGGAAAAGTCATCCATGGCATCCGCGATCTCATCATTATAAATCCCATCACGCACATGCGATACGCCATTATACAATATAGAACGATATTCAGCTTTATCTGCAGCATAGGAAATTCTCTGATTCATGCAGCGCACATTGTATTCATTACCTCTCAGCATCAACCGTCTCCCTGATATCCCTTTCCAACCTGTTGGCAAGGTTGCGGATTTTTACTGCCAAAGGCAGGAGCGAGGAGGCAATATCCTGTTTTAGCCCTCCTTCTCCCAAACCACTAATAAGAAGTGATAGAATATCTTTAACTTCATTCATGCCATCATTCAATTTTTCATTCAGCGACTTGGCGGCTTGTAAAACATCATCCAAACTTTTCCCTTGCCTTAGCATAGCTTCTTGTTCAGGGTTTGCGAGAGCACCAGCCAAGTCCGCCAAGCGCCGAGAATCCTGGATTGCCGAAGACAACCCCAGGGATTTGCTCCCGAACATGGCTCGGGTCATGAGTTGGGCTCGGGCATAGTGTTTCTCAGGTACGGGATTCGCCTGAGGGGTCTCGTTTTCTGTTTCACGGATTTCCAGGTAGTCACGTACTGCCCGATAGCCAAGTATGGTATAGACCCAGGAAAATGGATAATCCGTGACACTCCCGCGCCCCTTGCGAATACTATCTTCCGGAGTAAATTTCCCTGCTTCCTGTAATTGTTTGACAAAATAATAACCTTCAAGCATACGCGAAATAGTTTTGTGATGATCGCCGATCATGGAAGAAATCGCCGAAACAGTCATACTGCTGTTTGCGACCACCCGCGCTACCCATGCAGCCTTGGCATAAGAATCCCAGGGCTGGGAAGAGACAATATGCCGGACTCCTAAATAGGCAAGCACAGCTTGCTCCTGCTCGTGGACCTCAAACACGATGGCAGGAAGCATATGAATGGATTGTTTATTGTTCTTTTTTTGGATTGCAGCAAACCTCCTGTGCAAATCCTTCCACCGAACAGCCCGATCATCATCAGCAAGAATCAAACAGGCGGCCAAGCGACGATTGCCCTCGACCACCAAGATCTGCGTTGTTTCTTCCCGATGGCGACAGACCAGCGGTTCCGCATCAATGTAGCCATTAGCCGCCAAGGAACTGAGGAGATCGTCAACCCCAAAGACACCCACGATACGGTCAAGAATCTCGGCCTGGGTAGCATCCTCAGGGTTTTGAAGTCCAAACCGTGGATTTGATCTGTCCAAGTCAAGCCGACTGAGGGGGAGGCGCGTAACTTCTCGTTCCCGTGTTGGGGCTGTTCTTGCCATGGCGCGACCTCTCTTGAATGAGGTTGGAATCGGGGAACAGCTCGTATTTTCCCCTGCAGTCCGTTGATAAGCGGGATGCTCCGGCCAGGAATGGCCGACCAAATTCAACAGAACGGCGTAACCCATCGAATTTGAAAGGGAAGGCAACACTACGCTCTGCCTTCCCGAAAACAAAATTTCAACAGGTTACGGATCGGATTTGATCGAAACCGTGAAAACGCCGCCAAACCCGGGCTAACGAATCGCCGCAAGCTCCAGACGCCCCAGTACCCGCAGGATGGAATAGGCGGCCACCACCACATCCACCTCTGCCGCCGCCGCATCGCTCTGGGCATTGATCAGCGAGGTCTCGCCGGACAGAACATCGATCAGCGAGCGCCGCCCCTGCAACCGCTCCTCCTTCGCCAGCCCCAGGAACTCCCCCGAAATCCGCGCCTGATTGGCGAGAAAATCGGCATTTTCACGGGCGGTCAGGAGACTCTGCCAGGCATTGCCGGCCTGCTCACGGACCAGCGCCTCGGTATCGCGGGCCCGCGCATCCACCGCCGCCTGCTGCCGCCCGGCCACCTCCAGGGCGTGGAAACCGGAGAGCCCGGTATTGAACGGGGCAGTCACCTCCACCTTGACCACCCTCTCCTCCTTGTCCCCCACCGTGCCGCTGTCGTTCTCCTTGAACTTGGCCTCCCCCACCAGGTTGACCTTGGGCAACAGCTCCGCCCCCCGCACCCGACGGATCTCCGCTGCCGCCGTCTCCCGCCCCAGAGCCGCATTCGCCAACTGCGGATTCTCCCGCAGGACCGCCGCAAGCAACTCCTCCAGCGATTTCGGGAACCCCTCCTGCGGGACCGCAAGCAAGGGAAGCGACTCCGGCGCGGGCGGCTCCTCGTCGAACAAGGCCCGATAGCGATTGCTCGCCGCTATCCAGGCGCCATTGGCCCGGGTCAGCCGTGCCTGGGCCCCGGCCAATTGACTTTTCGCCTGCAACACATCCGTGGAAAACCCGCTCCCCAGCTCGACCCGACTCTCCTCCATCCCCGCCTGACGGCGGATGTTGTCGACCGATTGCCGGGCGTACTCCAGGGTGATATGGGCCTTGCGCAGATTCATGAGTGCCGAGATCCCCTCCAGGAGCAGATCCTGGCGCGTGATCCGCAACCCGTTCTCCATCTGCCGCTCCACTACCCGGGCCTTGTCGACCTCCGCCCGCGTCTTGCCGAAATCCCACAAGAGCTGTGTGGCCGTAAGGGTGAAGTGCCGCATGTCGAGATCGGTATCCCGGCTCGCATCACCGTACTCGATGCTCTCCCGCCCCTGGTCCGCCGTCGCCTTGAGATCCGGGAAGTAAGCGCCTCTGGCCTTGGCGGCGCCGCTCCGGGAAGCCTCCAGGTCCGACTGCGAGGCCACGATCCGGTCATGCCCCTTCACCAAGCGTTCCAGCCGGGTGACCACCGCCGCCACCCCACCGCCGCCACCCTTTTTACCTGCCGACGGAGCTACCCCGCCGCCTCCCTTTTTGCCTGCCGACGGGGCCACCCCGCCGCCTCCCCCCTTCTGGTCTGCGGATGGAGAAGGGGGAGCGGCCACCGCCGAAAAAGCCAGAAGGAGAGCCCCGATCACCCCCCAGACGCACACCCGGGAACCAACCACAACCGACCTGCCCCCGGAACCCCGAGTTCTTCCAGCCAGTGAACCCATAACCTCACCCCACCCCGACAATGCAAACGCCACCCCCGAGTGACGATCCCGACCCCTGCGGATACGGAAATACCTCTGCCGGACCCGGGTTGCAAAACACCCTTCCTAGCGTTCCTGCAGCGCAAACCCCCAGGAGCTGACCAGAGGCGAAAACAGATAGGCCAAGACGCTCCTCTCCCCCACCAGGATGGCGCAGGTGACCTGGACCCCGGGGTAGAGACGATAGACCCGCCCGTGATGGTCGAACCTGTCCGCGTCCGGAAGGATCCGGATCCGGTAGTGCGGCGCCCCCTGGGCGGAAACCGAGGCATCCGGACTCACATGGGTGACCGCGCCGGCGATGGCCCCGAAGAGGGCCGCATCCGCCGAGGCCAGGGTCAACCTCGCCCGCTGACCGACATGGACATAGCCGATCTCCGCCACCGGCAGACGCGCCTCGATCACCAGGCGATCATCCAGAGGGACAATCTCCATCACCGTCTGACTCGCCTGGATCACCCCCCCCTCGGTCGCCACCCCCAGGCTCTTGACCACGCCATCGACCGGCGCCCGCAAGACCGTCCGTTGCCGGGCGTCCTCGAACTTTCGCGCCCGCTCCGCCAGCTCATCCAGATTTTGCCGCGCCTGGGAGAGTTCGCTCACCGCTTTTTCCACAAAGGTCGCCCGCAGCTGTTCCAAGTGGCCACGCGCCTCGGTGATCGCCGCCTCCACCCGCGGCGCCGCCGCCTGATCGGTCGCAATCTGACCTCGCAACCCCTGCTGTTGCCGCAGAAGGTCATAGTGCAACATCTGGCTGGTCAGACTCTGAGCCAGGAGCTTCTGGCTGATCCCCACCTGTGACTCCAGTAGTTCCAGACTCTTGCGGCTGCTGTCGAGCCGCGCCCGAATCTCCTTGAGTTCCTCCTGGCGCTGCACCACCACCGCCTCCAGGACCGCCTGCTCCGCCCGAAACCGCCGCAGCCGTGAAGCAAAAAGACTCCGCGCATCCTCCACCAATCGCGGCAGCTTTTCCGCCACCCCCTCGGGGAAGAGCGGCTCGGAGGCCAGGGACGCCTCCGCCGTCAGACGTGCGACGTCTACCCGCAACCCCTGAATTCTCGCCTGAATTTCCTCGGATTCCGCCACCGCCCGCAACGAATCGAGGCGAAGAAGCGCCTCGCCTTTGCGGACCACGCTCCCTTCACGCACCAGGATCGCCTCGACGATCCCCCCTTCCAGGTGTTGCAACGCCTTCACCCGCCCCTGGGGAACCACCTCCCCGGTCGCAAAACTGACGACATCCAGACGCCCCAGGGCAGCCCATAGCAACAGCAGTGCCACGAACAAGGTCCCCAACAACAGAAGACGCCCCCCCGGTCCCCTCTCCGGTACGGCTGCAGGCAATGGTTCAGGCATCGCCACGCAGCTCTCCCCCCGGGGCACCTCTGGCCAAACGCCCGCCAGCGCCACCCAGTTCAAGGATCTGACCCGCACCCCGGCGTATGTTGGCGTCATGGCTCGCCACCACCAGCGTCCGCCCCGCCCGCGCCAGTTCGACCATCACCCCGTAAAAGGCCTCGCACCCCTCGGGGTCCAGTCCTTCCGTCGGCTCGTCCAGGATGACCAGAGGCCCATCCACCACCAAGGCCCGGGCGAGCGCCAACCGGCGCCTGAGCCCCGGGGCAAGGTCCCCCCCCCCGGGAGCCAATCGCCGATGCCACCCCTGGGGCTGACCGTCCAACCACCGGGCCAGACCCGCCCGTTCCAAACAATGGCGCAACAGCGCCTCCTCCGCTCCGGGACAGGCTGCCGCCAGATTGTCGCGGATACTCCCCTCGAAGAAGGTCGGCTCCTGCGGCAGATAGGAGAGCTGGCCACGCCACCAGGGAAGCGACAATTGCCGGAGATCGACCCCGTCCACCAGGATCTGCCCCGAAGTCGGCTGCCGCAATCCGCAGAGGAGACGCAACAGGCTCGACTTGCCCGAACCATTCGACCCCGCAACCAGGAGTATCCCCCCGGGTTGCAACTGTGCGGAGATCCCCTCGAGAAGTGGCAGGGGCGATTCCGGCCAGCGGAAACCAACCTCCCTGAGGCTCAGTTCACCCCGCACCACCGGCAGTCGTGTCCCACCCTCGGACTCGACCGCGACCTCCCCGACCCAGCGCCGCGCCCGGCGAAGATTGCGATCCGCCCGACGCAGCCCGGCCCCCAGTTGCACCAGGCGCACCGGCGCCGTCAACGCCCGACCGGCCATGATGTTGGCGCCGATGAGCAGGCCAACATCCAGTTGTCCCGCCACCACCAGCATTGCCCCCACCGCATAGTTCGTTACCACCATGGCGGTCTGAAGAAACTGCAACCGCGCCCCACGCCCCTGCTGTGCCGCAAGCGTTGCATCCCGCCACTGTTTCTGACCCTCCCAGGCCTTCTCCCATTGCCCGAGAAGCCAGGCCCCCCCCCCGAACTGGCGAATCGTCTCCACCTGCTCGGTCGCCCCCAGGAGTCCCGCCAGCACCGCCCCCTGACGACGCAAGGCCTCCTCCTCGGATTCTCCGGCATGCCGATCCCGCCATGCGAGCATCAAGGTCGCCAGCAGAAATAGGCCGGTCACCACCCCCAGCGGCCACGAAATCACCGCAACCGCCGCCAGAAACATGAGGGAAAACGGCAGATCCGACAACGCCGTCAGCCCCACTGCCCCCAGCGCTGCTGCGGCCTGTTCCACCCCCCGCATCACCCCCTGCCGCTCCGCCGGCGGATGACCGTCCAACGACTCCAACCGGGCCGTCAAAAACACCCCGAAAAGACCGGTCGCCAAGCGCCGGTCCGCTTCCCCCACCATCCCCCGAGCCAGATCGTGCCGCAGCGCCCGAAAGAGATACTCCCCCACCAGGGCGATCATCACCCCGACGGTCAAGGTCACCAGCGTCCCGGTGACCCCGTGGCTCACAAAGCGATTGAGGACCTGAATGGTGTAAAGCGAGGAGGAAAGAGCCAGAAAATTGATCAGAAGGGCCGCCAGCAGCAGCCTGCCGGCAGCCCCGGGAGAGCGGCGAAACCGCTGCCAAAGCTCACGCATGCCGTCTCATGCCATCAACGGCGGGGCCGTCACTTCCGGGATTCGGCCTGGGCCGCCACCTGCTGCGGCAGCGGAAGCATCTCCCGCTCCAGGTCGTGCCAATCGATTCCCGCCTGGTGAAACTTCTCCCAGAGACGACCCCACAATTCATGCAGCGCCTTGTTGCGCTTGCCCAGGTGCGCCAGGGCGAAGTTGAAACGGAAACGGGAGACCCAATACCCGTTCACCAGTTCCACCCCCAGATAGTAGACCGAAGGCATCTGCTCCGGCGTGTTCCGGAGGATCTGCTTCATCTCGGCCACCGCCGCCTCGATGATCGCCAGGACCCGCTCCGGTTCGTGCCGGGGATGAACATAGATATTGGTGTTGGTGTTCATCCCATTGGCACGGCTGAAATTGTGGACCTCCGCCTCCGAGGCCTTGCCGTTCGGCAACGACACCATCTGGCCATCGTCCGACTGGATGCGGATCGTCCGCCAGGTGATGTCCACCACCTGCCCGATCAGGGTGTTGATCTTGATGAAATCACCCAGGGAGAAAGGACGCTCGATGTTCAGGATGATCCCCGAAAAGACATTGGCGATGTTGGCCTGGACCGCCAAGCCGATGATCATGGCGGTCAGGCCGGTGGTCGCCAGCAGGCTGGTGATGGTCTTGCCGAAGACGAAGGCCACCACCCCAAAGGAGGCAAAGAGATAGATCGAAAGCGAGGTCATCATCCGGACGACGTTGGGAATCCTGCGCTTCGTGCGCCGCTCCAGGGGCGCCCACAGAAAACGCTCGACCGCGATCGCCAGGAGTCGCGCCGGGACCATCCACCAGAGGATGTAATAGACCTGGACGATGAGATCGATGTTCGACGGGGTCAGGTGCCGCAAGGCGTAATCCAGAACCTGGTTCCCCACGGCCATAAGCAGAAGAGGCCAGGAGATCAGGCGCAGGAGAAAGCTGTGGAAACCCCACTCCCCGGTCGTATCCCTCCCCTCCAGGACAGACCCGAGAAGCGCCCCGATCAGGGCGAAGATGGCGATATAGAGGAAATATTTCGGAGGAATGACATCACGCACGGCAAAGGTATCGGGCTTGAGAACGATCCCGAGATCCATCCGCGAGAAATCGGCCTCGGGCTTGCCGAAGCCGACGAATCGGGGATCCCCCTCGCCGCTACCGGCGACGATATCCTGCGAAACCCAGGCCCGCTCCACCATCCAGCCCGCCATGGAGACCACCTGCGAGCGGGTCAGGAGCTCCACCAAAGGATCGGAACTGGCCCCGCCCCCGGCAAGGATTTCGAGAACCTTCTGCAACAGGTTGCCGCCCCCGCCTCCCGCCTGCTCCTCCGTGAGGTTGGCCCCTCGCACCGACTCGGTGAAGGATTTGCCGCCGATCATCCCCATCCCCAATATGTCGCCGACATACATGAGGTTGTTACGGCTCAGGAGACGATGCCGGAACGTGGCCCCCACCAGGTGGGTCCCATAAGCCCGCTCGGCGGTGGAATAATTGAGGAAGAAATCACCCTTGACCCGGTAGGAGCGATAACGCATATCCCCCATCGTCCCCTCCCGCTCGGGCTTCTCCAAACGGATGACCGAAGCGGCGTTGGTGAAGACGATGTCCTGCGGCTCGAAATCCCCGCGCCATCGGAACCAGATCGTCAGATCCAGCGTCGCCACATTGTTCTCGGGCTCCATGGAGACGATCTTCTCCACCCGCAGCCCGGTATAGACGACGTTCGTCTTGTACATGAACCGGTCGTTGACATAGAGCGCCCGACCGGCCACGATCTCTTCCAGATAGTTTGAGACTCCCTCCTCGCGAATCGGCCAGAGTTGGGTCAGCGATGCCACCAGATTGGAGCCGTCATAGACGCCGACCATGGTCTGGGAAGCCGCCACCCGATCCGCATCGAAGAAGACCGGACCACTGCTGGCAGTAAAGGCCTGCCCGGGACCATTGTAGGCGAGCAGACGCTCCTCGAGCCGTTTGCCCAGCCCTTCCAGCGCCGCCCCCTCTCCGGCAGGGACCCCGATCGCCCGAAGCGCCGACGCCACCATCCTGACCCCATCGTAGCTCCCCGCCGCCACCCAATCAGGAGAAAAACTGAACCGCTCGCTATACCCATTGCGGAAGGCCTGCGCCACCTCTCCGGCGGTATCGAAGAGGAGCGGCGTCGTCGTCAGGGTGCCATGGACCGCCGCCTGGACCGAACCCTTCCCCTTCCACACCTGTCCCATGTGCTGCAGAAAGGCCGCTGTCCCCAGACTGCGCAGACCGACGAACCGATTGGTCAATCCTTCACTGCGGATCGCCGCCAGGGTGCGGGCCCCCAACGAGGTGCGCCCGAAGAAGAAGATCGTTCCCAGCAGCTTCTGTTCCTTGATCTCACCAACGACGCGGGCCAGCCCCGCATCAACCTCGGTCGGGTCGGGGCTCACCTCCCATTGAAACGATACCCGCGTACCAAAACGTTGCAGGGTCTCGTCAAAAGCCCGGGCAACCGCCTCGCCCCTCTCTCCGGTCTCGCGGACGATGGAGATGATCTTCTCCCCGGTGATGTTGCGCACATAGTTGGCAAGGAAGCGGGTTTCGCTCAGCTCATCGGTCGAGAGGTAGAATACCCCCTCTCCCATGGGAAGCGTCTCCCGGCTCCCCATGGCCAGAGTCACCACCGGGATCCCCTGACGTCGGTAGTACGGCAGAGCGGCGACAAGCGATTCGGGCATCCAGTGGCCGACCGCCGCCACCACCCCCTCGACACCAAGGGCCGCCTCCAGGGCTCGCCCCATGACGGCGGCATCGGCGCTCTCTTCCACCGACACCAGCTCCAGATGGCGCCCGTGAACCCCACCGGCCCGATTGACCTGCTCGACCAGCAGCGTCGCTCCCTCACGGATCGACGCACCGAACGCGGCGTGCTCTCCCCCGAGGGGAGCCACCACCACGAGCTTCAACGGCCTGTCTCGGGGACGATCCCGAACAAAGTGCGACGCCACCAGGGAGAGGATCGTCCCGAGGATGAGCGCTCCCGTCAATATCTCCAGAAACAACCGACGCCTCGACTTATTCTTTCCCCCCTCTTGGGATCCCGACATGGCCACCCCTCTTCCTTCCTCTTCCTTCAAGAAAACCTCCAAAAGAGCCCGCGAGAGAACCCCTCAGGAGAGCCCTTCAAGCATCCCAGATCGACACCGAGACCAACAGGACCACCCATCAATCCGCCTCGACGACCTTCCACTCCCGCACCAGATCCGCCAGACCATTCCGCGCAAGGATCTCCTGCCACTCCGGACTCTCCTTCAAGGCAGCGACCCGGCCATTGAACTCCTGCAACCGTTCGGGGCTCATCCTGCCCGGAGCAAAAGCCCCGCCCAAGGGAACGGAGCCGACAGCCACTTTCAGGACGTCCAGTTGCGCCATGATCCCCTCGTTGCGCAGGGCGAAGATGTCCGAGACCCCGCTGATCACCGCCGCGTCCAACTTGCCCAGGATGAGATTGCGGATCATCTCCCCGTCGGAGCGGAAAAATTCCAAAGCCACAACCGGATTCTTTTCCAGAAGAGGGTACCTGTAACCCTCCCGCCCGCCCAGCCTGAGCCCTTGGAGATCGGAGACCCTGACCAGGGGGATCTCTTTTTTTCGCGGCACCAGGACAACATTGTACTCGGTAAGGAAGGGATCGGTAAAAAGGAGCTGCTCGGTCCCGGGCATCCCCTTGAAGGCCAGGGAGGCCATCCCCACCACGCCACTCTCCATGGCCCCGGGCATCTCGGGGACCGGCATGGAGATGTAGATCGGCTCGAAACCCATCCCCTTCAGCACCGAATCCAACAACTCGGTGATCACCCCCGAGGGACGCCCCCCATCGGTCTTGGCGAAGAGATTGCTCGGAACCGCCACCACCATCCGCGACTCCGACAGCGCACCCTCACCCCCCGGGGGCTCGGCCACGGCAGCCGGCGGCAGGAGCCCGACCCAGACCAGAAACCCGAGAAAAGGCCCCAGCCAACGCAAGATCGTCACCACGGATCTCCTCCCCGACATTCCCGACCATCCCAGCCCAGAATCCAGCGACGCCACCCCTCTCACAACCCGATCCCGTCACCCGCAGCCCCCGCGCCGCCCGAACGAAAACCGATCGGCTGCGTCCCCGACGACGGGGACCCGGGGAAGGCCTCCCCCCCGGAAGAGGGATATCCAGAAGGCGGGACTCCATAGGACTGCCCGGGACTCCCGGGCATGCCGGGGATGCCGGGCACACCCGGGGCCATTCCCCCCGGAACCGCCCCGCCATACCCGCCCATCCCCCCCATCCCTCCCGGGGGAGCGCCGGGAATCTGCCCGTCCTGGGGAGCCGGGGAGGCGGTCGGAGCCGCCGGCAGCGGACTCCCCTTCTTCTCCTCCGGGCAGGGATCTTCGAGGGTACCATCGGGCTTGATCGACTCGCACAGGTCGGCGCCATGAAAAATGACGTTCTTCAGCGTCGCCCCCCGGAAATTGGCCCGCCTGAGACTGGCCCCCTGGAGATTGGTCGCGTCCAGGATGGCGCCGGAAAAATCGGCGTCGTCGAGATCCGCCTTGCGGAAATTCGCCCGGCGGACGTAGGTCGAGGCAAAGGATGCCCCCTTCATCTTTGCCCCGGCGAAGTTGGCATTCACCATGTCCGCCCCGCGCAGGACCGCCCGGGTCAGGAGGGACCCCTGAAAATCCGCATTCCGCAAGCGACTGTTGGAGAGATTCGCATCCCGCAGATTGGCGCTGCGCAAATCGGCGCCCGTCAGGCGTGCATCCGTCAGGTCCGCCCCCTCCAGCACTGCCGTGAGCAACATGGCATCGGAAAGATCGCTCCCCGTCAGATTGGCCCGGGAGAGATTGGCCATCCGGAGCTGCGCCCGGCGCAGGGTCGTCTTGAAGAGCATCGCATCCTCGAGGGAGGCCTTGGCGAAATTGCTCTCGTCGAAGTCGGCCCATTCCATCTTCGCCTGGGGGAGAATCGCCGATTCGAACTGCGAATGGTCGAGGATCGACCAGGAAAGATTGGCGCCGAAGAGATAGGCCCCGGAAAAATCCGTACCCGCCATGTCCCGCCTGGAAAAATCGTCATAGCGCAGATCGCAGTAGCGACAACTGCGCGTGGAGGCCGCCGTCTCGAAGGCCGTGGTATCGACCGTCGAGCAACCCGCGAGCAGTGCGCCGGCAACCCAGGCCACCCAATGTCGCCGGACTACGGGCATGACCGGGCCCAAACGCCGCCTGTACCCCATGGCCACCCTTTCCATGCCACCATCCCTCAATAGTAAAGGTACTCAAGGAGTTGCCGAAGCCTGGACTTGACCGAGCGCATGTCCGACCACTTCTCCAGAGTCACATCGCCGGTCCGGAACTCCCGGAAAAGCGAGTTCTCCTGCATGTGGTGAAACACCGAGGCCCAGTTGGGATAGGGCTTGAACCACTCCGAATAGCGGGAGCGCAACGCCGCGACCTCCCGCTCATCTTCGCTCAGGCTCTTCTCGTACTCCAGGCGCGCCCTCTCCGGCTGGTAGACGTACTGCGGCGGCCTCGGGGTGAGAAGGATCAGCACCGATTTCTGGAAATCCTTCGTCGTCTGCCGGGCGAAGAGCAGCTGCAACAGCGGGATATCCTGGAGTCCCGGGGTCCCGTCCCGGCCATTCTCCGTCTCTTTCTCGCTCAGACCGCCGAGGATCAGGGTCTCGCCATAACGCATCTCGACGTTGGCGCTGACCTTGTTCATGGTCGTCTCGATACGGTAGGTGAAGTTGACATCCTGACTGGGGGTCTTCATGAAGGTCCGCTCGGCCGTCACCTGCAGACGGACCCGACCGCTCTCCATGAAGGTGGGGGTGACGCTCAACTTGACGCCGATCTGCTTCGCGATCTGGATCGCCTGCCCGCCCAGGGTGTTGGAGGTGGCGGCGGCATTGAGATCCACCCCGGAAAAGAACTCCGAGGGCTGCCCCGCCAGGGCGACCAGCGTCGGTCGCGCCAGGATCTCGTTGTTCTGATTGTTGGCGTTGAAGATGTTCAAGGTGTAGGTGATCGCGGGTATCGTCAACGCCCGGGTGAAACTCAGGCTGCGGGCGGTGGAACCGGAATCCCCGGCCGTCGAACCGGTATCGGTCGCCGCCTTCGCGTAGCTCGTCCGGAACGCGGGCAGGCTGTTGGCGGTATCCCCGAACTGCAACTGCAGACCGTTCAGGAGATTGATCCCCTTGGCGGTGTTGAAGGTCTCTTCGGAGCGGATCATCACCACATCGACGACCACCATCTTCCCTTCGGTCCCCGGTGCGGTCGGCGGCAACACCCCCGGCATGGAGCCGCCCCCCATGGCGCCGGACATCCCACCATAGGACGGCGCCGCCCCGTATCCCCCGACTCCGGCCCCGTACTGCACCGGCTCGATCTTGGGCAGGGAATCGTGAAAGCGTTCCCAATCCCCGAGCCGCCGCTCGACCTGGGAACGGATCCAGGGATCCCGACTCTTCGCGGCCATCTCGGCAAAGTAGGCCTTGGCCCTCTCCCGCTCTCCGAGCGCCGACATCACCAGGGCGGCGTTGCGCAGCGAGACCTCGTCGTCCAGGGCGCCGAGCTTCTCCAACCCGGTGATCCCCCCGACCGCCAGATCCGGGGCCCCGGCCCGATAACTCGCGTAGGTGAAACTGTTCAGCAGCTCGCGGTCATCCGGGCGAATGAGCATCGCCTCCGAAAAAGGCTTCAGCGCCTCCTTGAACTTTCCCGCCTCCAGGTAGAGATTCCCCATGAGGTAGTAGGCCAGCCAGTTGCCCGAGTCGAACTGGATCGCCATGGCGTAGCCCTGCTGCGCCAACTCCATGGAGCCCCCGTTGCCCTGGAGCAGCATGAGGTGATAGGCCAGACCATTGATCAGGTGATAATAGGACTTGTCGATCCGCCCCTGGAGGGCCTTGTTGATCTTCTCCGAGGCCTCGGCGTACTCGCCCTCGCCGATCAGGCGCACCGCCTCGGTGGCCAGGCGATCCCCCTCCGAACCAGAGTCCAGACGGGCGGCGATGAGCTCATCCAGATCCGGAGGGGCCACCGCGACGGAGGCCACCCGGGCAGAGGCGACCGCCGCCGGCGCGGCAGCCGATCCGACCTGCTGTTCGGCCTGCTCCCCCGCCGCCGGGGTCACTCCCGCCGGATCCGGTTCCCCGGCGACCGGGGAGATCGCCCCCACCCCGACCGACTCTCCCACAGCTCGGGCGACCGGCTCCCTCCTCCCCGGGTCCGACTGACCGGCAACCGCCGACACGGTCCCACCACCGGCGACGGAATCGGAAACCACCGGCGCCGGATCGGCCAGGGGGTTCGGCTTCTCGGCGCTGGAGCAACCGCAGAGTGCGGCCAGCCCGGCCATCAAGGTGACCCTGTAAAATCTCATCGTCTCTTTCCCAACACGGTCCAGAGGAGACACCCTTCGGGTGATCCATTCCCTCGCGGGAGACAAGAAGAGAACCACTCATTCTGCAAGAGACCGAACCCTCCCCTCCGGCTTCAAGCTCACGGCCTTCCCCATACCCGAAACATGGTCGACAACGACATCGACCAGGAGCTTGCCGCCATTGGCGGCGACCACTCTCCGGGCCTCCTTGAGCGCCGGAAAACCATCACCACCGTCGGCCAGATAATCGGTCGTGGCCAGGGTGTACCGCCGCTCCGCCACGAGCGGCTCGCCACCCACCAGGAGCTCCCGGATGCGTTTCCCGGGGGGGGCGCCCGGCGCGTAGGTCAGGGAAATCCCGGAGACCTGAGGGAAACGTCCCTTGGCCTCCGCGACCGCACTCAGGCCATGCTCCAGGACCGTCAGAAGATCAGCGCCACTGATCTCCAGTTTGACCACCGTGTTGCCGAAGGGGAACATCGCCTGGACCATCCGCTTGGTCAACGCCCCGGCGGGGATCACCCGGTTGGAACGTATTCCGCCGCCGTTCATGATTGCAATTTCGGCGCCATTGGCCGCACGCAAGGCATCGGCGACGAGATCGCCGACATTGGTCTCCTGGATACGCACCGCCGGCTCGGAGGCATCCAGGGGAACCTCCGAACGACCGATTTCCCGATCCAGGGCCTGCCCGAGTTCCGCCTCATAGGCCGCCACCCGGGCCTCGACCGCCGGGTCGGGTTTGATGTCGGCCTCCACAACGGGCAGGAACTCCACATCCTCCAACCGTCCCGGAGTACCGGGGTGCAGGGTGATCCGCCCCAGGACCTCCAACTCCAGCCCAGACTCGACCAGCAGGGTCTCCCCCACCTTCTCCTTGATCACCACATGATCATGGCCGGCAAGGATGAGATCGATCCCCGGCGCCTGGACAGCCAACCGGCGCTCGTCTTCGAGGTCGAGGTGGGTGAGCGCCACGACGACCTGGACCCCCTCCCGACGCATCGCCGCAACCTCCGCCCGCGCAACGGCGACGGGGTCGGTAATCGTCGCCTCTGCGGGCAGCCGTACCAATTCGGCAAATTCGGGATCCAGCACCGAAAAGAAGCCCACCTTGACTCCCCTGACGGTACGGATCTCGCGGGACTTCATCCCCGGATAATCCTTGCCGTTCCTCTTGAGGTTGCTGGCAAGCCAGAGAAAACGACTCGCGGCGACATTGCGATCCAGGCTCTCCAGTCCGCGATCAAACTCGTGATTTCCGGGCGAAGCGATATCCAACCCGGTCAGGTTCAGCATCTCCACCATCTGCCGGCCCTGGAACAGGGGAGTCATCAGCGAAGGAGAGAGGAAATCACCCGGGAGAACGAAAACGGCCTCGGGATCTTTTTGCCGCTCCTCCTCGAGGAGAGTCGCCAACCGGGAAAACCCTCCCTTCCCCGAAACCGGAGAAATATTGTAAACATCGCAGACGTGCAAAAAGGTGATCGCCGGAGGCCCAACGGCCTCCGCATCCGCAAACGCGACCGATAACGACAACGGCAGCATGAGGAGGAGACGGAGGACGAGGGAAGGGAGAGAGTCACACATCGCAACATCGCCCCAAAGATGAGGGAGAAGTAAGGGAAACCTTTCGACGGAGTCGCACCGACGGCTGGTCGATCCCTCGCCCTGCCCGTCCTTCCGGAACCCCGTTTCCGGCCAAGCGGCTCACACAAAACCGAGCCAACCCCTCCTTATCGGACTCCCCTTCCGCCTTGTCAAGACATTCTCTCCTGGGGTATCTTCGCCAACTGGTGGGGAGGCCTTCTTGCGCCTTCCGGCGGCGTGCCGCCTCCGGACGCAGGGGTCGCGGGCATTTTCTGTCGAGGAGAGCGGGTCATGACCAGGATGTTCGAGAACAAGAAGCATTATGTAATCAAGGCCGAAGCTGGAGAAAGCTACGGCATCTGCACCTGCGGCCACACCGCCAAGCCCCCCTTCTGCGATGGCTCCCACAAGGCCCACCCGCCGGCCAAGCCGGCCATTATCACCGCCACCAAGAGCGAAAACCTCTTCCTGTGCGGCTGCGGCGGCAGTCGGAACCGTCCCTGGTGCGACGGCAGCCACAAACGCTGCCCGGAACACGACGACTACATAAACCGCTCCTGAGTCTTCGCGGGCGCTGACTGCGGGCTGTCGTGGAGAGGTCGCTTTTCCGGGCCAGGCTAGGGAGAAAAGGCGATGAAGCATCAGTATCTGCCCGCCAAGGTGAAGCTGGGGAACGAGGATTTCGACTTCCAGCACGAGATGCTCTTCTTCGTGGTCGAGGGGATCGTCGACTATACCAAGGGGAGGGGAGAATCGGGGGATATCGACCCGATCTTCCGAATCTTCCACGATTACATCGACATGTATTTCAAGCACGAAGAGGACCGCATGCGGGAGCTGAATTATCCCGACATCGACAAGCATATCTCCGAACACGGCACCTTTGAAATTCGCGTCCTCGACCTGGAACGGGCCTTCATGACCGCCCCGGACCGCGCCAGCAAGGTCGCCATCGCCCGTACCGTTCTGGACTATCTCTACGACTGGATGGAAACTCACTTCGTCCGGACGGACAAGGAATTCTGTGACTACATGGCCGCCCGGGAGCACTGATCGCCGGCCATCCAGAGCGTTTGAGGTCGGTCTGTCCGATCAAAGATTCCAGTTCTACACTTCGGTAAACGCTCACTGCCAATCTTCTTATCAAGCATCGAGTTCCAGATCCGAGGCCGGGATCGCCACGCAAGCCAGACAGTTTCCCGGGTCGGGGGCCCGCCCCGGGGAAGCGACGTAACGGACCTCGCCACTCTTGACCGGAAGCTTGCAGGCCCCGCAGTTACCCACCCGACAGCCGCTTTCAAGCGCAACCCCCCCCGCCTCGGCCAACGCCAGGAGAGTCCCCCGGGCCGGCTCCCAGGCCAACTCCTTCCCGCTGCGGAGAAAGGCGACCCGATGCGCGACGGCCCCGTCGGCAGCCACCCCCAGGGGGACGCTGGCCGGACCAAAGGCCTCCCCATGGATCCGCTCCGCAGGCACCCCCCAGGCAAGCAGACCGGCGGTAAGTTCGGTCATCATGGCGGCCGGTCCGCACAGGTAGAAGTCGAAATTGTTGGCCGGCAGAAGACGTTGCAGCAGGGCAAGATCGATCCGCCCACCGTGCTGATAATCGACCCCGGGACGATCCTCCGGTCGTGGTCGACTGTAGGCCACGACCAGGCGGATACGTTCGTCCGTCGCTGCCAGGCGCACCATCTCCCGCCGCCACAAATGCGCCTCGCCGTCACGACAGCCGTAAAACAGATGGAACTCCCGCGCCACCCCCGCCCGGGCTCGGGCGGCGAGCATCGCCATGAAGGGGGTGATCCCCACACCCGCCCCGATCAGGACCACCGGGGCATCGGGCTCGGCGGGCAAGAGGAAATGGCCCGACGGCGCCTTGGCCTCAAGGATCGACCCCACCGTCACCCGGTCATGGAACCAGGTCGAGGCGCGACCCGGCGGTGCTGCCGGCTCTCCCGGCGGCGGCCCGGCACGCTTGATCGTCACCCGATAGGAAGCCAACTCTCCGGGATCGCCGGAGAGCGAATAACAGCGACTGAGCGGTCTCCCCCCCGCCGCCTCCGGCCAGAGCGTGAAGGTCAGGTACTCGCCCGGGAGAAAGGGGGGAAGCGCTCCCCCATCCGCCGGACCCAGGAGATAGGAACGCACCTCGCTGTTCTCGACGACGACCTGGACGACCGTCAGACGCCGCGTCCCACTCCAGGCCAGGCGCCGCCGCTCCCCCTGGCGCCCGCAATCGACCGCAGCCGCCGCCAGCCTGGCCTCCAGCAGGGCAAGACCGGCCCGGTTGCGCCGGTCGACCGCCACCGCCCGTCGCCAGGAAACAAAGGCCGAGCCGGCCCCCTCGAAAACCACCACCGCCAGCAATACCCAGCCGACCACCACCAAGGGTTCCACGGTCATTCCCGCCTGTCTCCCAAGCCCGCACCATACTCCCCCAAGCAGGGAAAGTCTTACCCCTCGGGGGGATTGTGCCCGACCCGCCTCCCTCATGGCAATCCGCAGGAGCCCCCCCACACACAGGCAACACCGGGTTTCGCGACAACTCCCGACGTGATAGGATCCCACATGACACCGGGTACGTGGCCAGTGTTCGGCTGTGGCTTTCTACCGCAGCAGGTCCGCTTACGACCCGGCCTCTCCGACGCCAATCCTCCCCCAGGTGATGCCCATGCCCCCCTCTCCCGTCACCGGTATTGGATACCTCCTGCGTGGCCTCCGCCTCATCGCCCAACCAGGCATCAGGCGCTTCGTCGCCGTGCCCCTCCTGATCAGTGCCCTCCTCTTCACCTTCGGATCGTGGCTCGCTTATACCCGAATGATGGGCCTCGTCACCACCCTTGAGGGGTGGTTTCCTCAATGGCTCTCCTGGCTCTCCTGGCTTCTGGTCCCACTCTTCGTCCTGACCGTGGGGGTCATCCTCTTCTTCGGGTTCAACCTCCTCGCCAACTTCATCGGCGCCCCGTTCAACGCCCTCCTCGCCGACAGAGTCGAACGCCATCTCCTCGGCGGCGATACCGCCCCCGATCTCGTCGGCTCCGGCCACCTCACCACCCGCCTCTTCCCCCTGCTCGCCAACGAGCTCGGCAAGCTCTTCCACTCCCTCTTCTGGCTCCTGCCCCTCGCGATCCTCTTCCTGATCCCCCTCCTCAACCTCGCCGCCCCCTGGCTCTGGTTTCTCTTCACCGCCTGGATCACCGCCGTCGATTACCTCGACCTCCCCATGGGCAACCACAATCTCTCCGGCAAAGAAGTCCGCCGTCGCCTACGGCAACGCCCCGGGATCGCCCTTACCTTTGGCGCCTCGGTGCAATTCTGTTCCATGATCCCCCTCCTCAATTTTCTCGTCATGCCCGCCGCCGTCGCCGGCGCCACCGCCATCTGGGTCGATCACCTGCGCCACCAGGAAACACCCCAGGCCCCCTGATCCGGAACCTCCCTCCCCGCCAACTCGATTTTTCTTGACTTCATCCGGCAGTCCGTCGCAAAGTGTCCGCCGTTGAGTATGGGAATGATTCGTATTAACGCTTTGCCGGTAAGCAGCCCCCGGGTGTCCTCCGGGTCCCGGCACAGACCCAGACACCGGTTACAAGGAGAGCCCCGATGATTCACCGCTTTGCCCTTCCTCTCACCCTCTGCGCTCTTCTCCTCGGCACTGCCGCCCCGGCAGGGGCCGAAGAGCCGCTCACCATTCCCCTCTCCATCAAGAATCACCGGTTCAACCCCGACCGTGTCGAGGTTCCCGCAGGCAAGCCTTTCGTCCTTATCGTCAAGAACGAGGATGCGACCCCCGAAGAGTTCGAGTCCAAGATGTTGCATCGGGAAAAGGTCATCCAGGGCGGCAAAGAGGCCAAGATCAAGTTCGACGCCCTGAAGCCCGGGGAATATCCCTTCGTCGGCGAGTTCCACGAGGACCAGACCAAGGGGGTCATCGTCGCCAAATAGGAACGCGGTCCGAGGCGATCGAACCGGTCAGAACCGGCGGTCGTTCCGGCTTCGACCGGAACGACCCGGGTGGCCCGATCCCCCATCCCTTCCTCTGCTTCCCGATTTTGCTGAGATTCGACAGGAGCTTCACATGATCGCAGCCTTGGTCATCGTCTTCCGGGAGGTCCTCGAGGCCGCCCTGGTGGTTGGCATTGTCCTCGCGGCCACCCGCGGTCTCGCCGGGGCCGGTCGCTGGGTCGGCGTCGGGATCGCCGGCGGCCTGGGAGGGGCAACCTTCGTTGCCCTCTTTGCCGGCTCCATCGCCGACGCCCTGGAGGGGTATGGCCAGGAGGTCTTCAATGCCGGGGTCCTCCTCCTGGCGGTGGCCATGTTGACCTGGCACAACGCCTGGATGACCACCCATGGTCGACAAATGGCGCAGGAGATGCGGGAGGTCGGGCAAGCCGTGCAGAGCGGGCAACGCCCCCTGGCGGTCCTGGCCCTGGTTGTGGGGCTCTCCGTCCTCCGGGAGGGGTCGGAAACCGTCCTCTTCCTCTATGGTCTGGCGACCGGCGAAGGGGGGCTCTCCGACGCCCTCACTGGCGGTGCCCTCGGCCTTGCGATCGGCTTTCTCGCGGGAAGCTCCCTCTATCTGGGACTGCTGCGCATCCCGAGTCGCTATCTCTTCAGCGTCACGAGTTGGATGATCACCCTCCTCGCCGCCGGTATGGCGGCACAGGCGATCACCTTTCTCAGCGCCGCCGACCTCCTCTCGATCGGCGAGGTCCTCTGGGACAGCTCCACCATTCTCAGCCAGGAAAGTCTCCCTGGCAGGATCCTCCACACCCTGATCGGCTACATGGATCGCCCCACCTCCGTGCAAGCGGCGGCCTATGTCGCCACCCTGGCCCTCATCTACGGGGCCACACTCCTGGCCTCCACCCTCTCCCGGGACACCCGGAGGGCGCCGGTCACGGTCAGACGGGAGTGAGCCACCCAACGCCCCACCTGGTGACTATCCTGGGGCCGACGGCCTCCGGCAAGACAAACCTGGGGGTGCGCCTCGCGCTCACCCTGAATGGCGAGATCCTCTCCGCCGATTCGCGGCAGATCTTCCGGGGGATGGATATCGGCACTGGCAAGGACCTGGCCGAATACCAGCAGGTCCGCCACCACCTGATCGATATCCTCGCCCCAGGGACCCCCTTCAGCCTCTTCGACTTCACCCGCGCCTTCGCCGTAAGCTTTGCAGAGATCGTCGCCCGGGGCAGGCAGGCGATCCTCGTCGGGGGTACTGGGCTCTACCTCGATGCCGTCCTCAGGGGGTACTCCCTGACCGAGGTCCCACCCAACCCCAAACTCCGGGAGGAACTCTCCCGGCTCGATCTCCCGACCCTCCAGGAGCGGCTGCGGCAACGACGCCCGGCGCCACACAACACCACCGACCTCCTGGATCGTGAACGGCTGGTCAGGGCCATTGAAATCGCCGAGGGAGAGGATACCGCCCCTGCCCCGGATTTACCCTCCCCGGACCACCCCTGCATCCCCTCCTCGACGGTCTTCGGTCTCCGCTGGCCAAGAGAGGAACTCCACCGACGGATCGACTTCCGCCTTCGCTCCCGCCTCGACCAGGGACTTATCGAAGAAGTCGCGTCCCTGCGCAATAGCGGCGTCAGTGATCGGACCCTACTGGAATATGGCCTCGAGTATCGCCTGGTGACCCAGTTCCTGACCGGTGAGATACGTAACCGCAACGACCTCTTCCAGAAGCTGAGGAGTGCCATCCACGCCTATGCCAAACGTCAGGAGACCTGGTTTCGGGGCATGGAAAGGAAAGGGGTCACGATCCACTGGTTGCAAGGTGACCTCGACCCCTTCGCCGAGGCCATGGCTCTCCTCGGCACCAGGATCTCCCCACCCACCCGATAGCAGCCCGCCCCCTTCCCTACCATCCGCCGACACGATCCGTTATCCTGCCCCAACCAGGGAGGCTCTGGTATACATTGCCCACAGGCCGCCCCGTCAGACCGGGCCTGGCACACGGAAGAGAGACCCTCCTACGGAAATCCGGCGATCATGATCAAATCCTTCGCGACCGTCCTGTCCAGCTTCCTCTTCTCCCTGGGGCTCGTCACCGCCATCCTCGCCCACGAGGAGATCAGGCACCCCGCCGAGCGCTGGATCGTCCCGGGCATCATCCTGGCCCTCTTCGTGATCGCCGCCGCCATCATTGACTGGCTGGGACAGTTGATCCAGCAATTCCGCGATCGTCGCTTCGAACCAAGCCCCGGGGAGTTCATCCTCCACGCCGAATTCCCGCCCGAGGAAACCTTCCCGGAGAACCCCCCCTTCCCTTCCCGCACCCCCTGACCGTAGATGGATTGTTTCTGCTGTCTGGCAAGATACTTCCGGAAATGACACCGTCACCATCTATTATCCGCCCCCGCCACGATACGGCGCCGGGTCCCGCATCCCATTCTCCGCGAACCCCGCCAGGCGCAGTCGGCAGGCGTCGCATATGCCACATCCTCGCCCCTCCGCATCCAGGTCGTAGCAGGAGCGGGTCAGACCATAGTCCACCCCCAGTCGCAGACCCGTGCGAATGATCTCCGCCTTGCTCATCGCCAACAACGGCGCGTGTACCCGGAACTCCCCCCCCTCAACCCCCGCCCGCGTCGCCAGATTCGCAAGCCGCTGAAAGGATTCAATGAATGCCGGGCGGCAGTCGGGGTACCCCGAATAATCCACGGCATTGACCCCAATAAAAAGGTCACGCGCCCCCAGGGCCTCGGCCCACCCAAGCGCCAAGGAGAGCAAAACCGTATTTCGGGCCGGAACGTAGGTGACCGGAATCCCCGTCGCAAGCCCGTTCTTTGGCACCGGGATCGCCGCCGAGGTCAGGGCCGATCCTCCAAAACGGGCCAGATCCAGGCTGAGCGTTACATGGTCCGCGACCCCCGCCTCGTGAGCCAGGCGCACGGCGCACCCCAACTCTTCTCGATGCCGTTGACCATAATCGACCGACAGGGCATAAACCGTGTAACCGGACGAGCCGACCAAGCGAAGGAGCGTCGCCGAATCGAGACCACCCGAGAGCAGAACGACAGCCCTAATGGCCTGCCCCCCCAGCGATGACCTCCAGCCGCCGTTTGGCCAAGCCAACCGTCAGCGAATCCGGAAATTCGACTACCAACCGATTCAGGGAAGCCTTGGCATTCTCGACATCACCAAGGGCATGGAAGGAGAAACCAATCTTGAGGAGGGAATCCGGGACCTTGTTACTGCGGGGCCAGCGCGTCAGGACCTGATTGAACGCCCGCAACGCCTCCGGGTAGTTCTTCTGGACGTAATACACCTCACCCACCCAATACTGGGCATTGGAGGTCAAGCGATGCTCGGGATAAGACTTGATGAACTGCTCAAACCCTGCGCGCGCCTGATCGTAACGGCTCGTCTTGAGGAGGCTATAGGCCTGCTCATAAGCCTCATCCGCCGACCCGGGGGGCGCCATCGACACAGGCGCTGCTGACGAGCCGGGAGGGAGGGACGCAACGGCGGGCCCCGCCGGGGCCTTCGCGCCCACAACCGCGACCGGAGCTGCCTTTCCCGCCGCCGCACCAGGAGCAACCGCCACGGGTGTCTGAGGCAGAGCAGCCACCGGGGCCACAGGTGGCGACCCAACAGGCGCAGCTGCCGGGGCCGGGGCCGCAACTCCAGGCTGGACCACCACCCCATCGCCGATCACAACCTCATCCTGAGGCGCCGTCGGCGGCGCACTCTTGGCGGCAGCATCAATCTTCGCCTCCAGTTCGGCGCGGAGGCGCTTGCCCTCGTACTGCGACTGTTCCAGCTCGCCCCTGAGACTCCGGACCTGCTCGTCCAGGAGAGCGATCTTCTGGCCCAGATCGGCGACCTGCGAACGCTGACGATCGTCCGCCTGCGAGAGCTCCTCGGTCACACGCATCAACCGCCCCACCTGCTCGGTTGTGGTGAGAGGGCGAGGCTTTGGCGTTTCTCCCCCTGGCGCCACGGAGGCCCCCTCCCGGTAAGGAGCGGGCTCCGAGGCGACAGAGGAATTACCGAGACAACCGCCGAGAAGGGGTAGGACAAGGAGCGCCGAAAGGCAGCCGCTCCCCAACAAGCCCCTTACGGAAGAAACCAAACCCGGCGCGGTCACACCCATGCCATCAGTCCCGGCTTGCAACGAGAAGTGAATCAGCGGATGCGAAGCTCGGCCCGACGATTCTTGCTCCAGGCAAACTCATCGTGACCCTCGACCAACGCACGCTCCTTACCGAAAGAGACGGTCTTGATCTTGGAGGCATCGACACCCTGGGAGACCAGGACTTCCTTGGCGGCATCGGCGCGCTTCTGACCGAGGGCCAAGTTGTACTCGCGGGTACCACGCTCGTCGCAATGCCCCTCGACCACCACCTCCGAGGAACCCTTGGCCTTGATCCAGCGAGCATTCGCCGCCAGGACACCCTGGGCCTCACCGGTGACCGCCGACGAGTCGAAGGCGAAGTGGACCCGATGCTCGGGCTCAGCGTTGGCGCCGCCAGCGCCACCACCGGCCAGGCTGGAGCCGTCGGCCCCGGAGCGGTTCATGCCTGCGGCGCCGGAACCGGCCCCGCCCTTGCCGCCGGCACCACCAGCGCCGGCCTCAGGACCACCCGACTGCGGGCTCGAACAGGCAGAAAGAACAGCGAGAGAGAAGAGCAGCGTCGTTACGATACCAGTTCTTTTCATTGGACCCTCTTTTTCTGAAATGTTGGTTGAGGCTCTTTTTAACCAAGTGCTAGACCTCACGGCCTTCGCCACCGGCTCCGGTACCCCTCGCGACCCCCCTTCGTAATCAGCGGATCAACGGAGACCAGGAGGGGTCGGAAGCCTCTATCCCGTCCCCAACCGGCACCAACCTTTCATTATGGCCGGTATGATCGATTGTGTAAAGGCGCGTATGACTCCCTTCCTGCCGGGAGAAGATCAACACCCGCCCGTTCGGCGACCAAGTCGGCGACTCGTCCATCCAGGAGTCGGTCAACACCCTGACCGCAGCCCCTTCCGGATCTGTGACCGCGATCCGGAACCGACCGCCGCCACCCATCACGAAGGCCACCTTGTCCCCGGACGGCGACCAGGCCGGGGCGGTGTTGTTCTTACCCTCGTAAGTGATGCGCCGGACATTCTGCCCATCGGCGCCCATGACGTAGATTTGCGGCCCGCCCCCGCGATCCGAGGTGAAGGCGATCTGCCGACCGTCCGGCGACCAGGTCGGGGAGGTATCGATGGCGCTGTTCTGCGTCAGCCGGGTGAGCCCCTGGCTGAAAAGATCCTTGATGTAGATCTCGGCATTGCCATCCTTGCTCAGGGTCACCGCCATCCGCCGACCGTCCGGCGACCAGGCCGGCGTGCTGTTCAGTCCGGGATAGTCCCCCTGTTGGAACTTCCTCCCCTCGTAGAGATCCCAGCGGAAGATCCGGGGCTCGCCGGTCTCGAAGGAAACATAGAAAAGCCGCCCGCCGTCCGGGGAGAAACGCGGCGTCAGGGCGATCGCGCTGCCGACCTGAAGATCGAGACGATTGGCCCCGTCCTGATCCATCAGGCTCAACCACTTGCGCTTGCCTTTTTCGGCGATGAAGGCGACCCGCGACGCAAAATAGGGGCCTTCCCCCGTCACCCGCGTATAGATCTCATCCGCCACCCGGTGCGCCACAAAGCGCCAGTCGGCGGGCGAGGAAGTAAACCGCTTCCCCTTGCCCCACAACGTCCCTCTGTAGACGTTGTGGAGGTAAAAATCCACCACCAGCTTGCCGCCGGCCTCTCGAACCGCCCCGGAGACCACAGCCTCCGCCCCAACAAGGCGCCAATCCTTGTAGCTGGCACCCTTCCAGAGGGAAACAGGATCCTGAAGATGACCTGCCCGAGGCACCGCCCGGAAGAGTCCGGACCCCTCCAGGTCAGCCGTCACCAGCTCCACCAGCTTCCGCCCCATCTCTCCGGGAAGCCCCGGGGCCCCGCCCGGGTCGAGAGAGACGAAATCCGGCAGGGCGATCGGCAACGCCTGAAGGCCGCCCTCCTTGGTGATATCGATCTGAATCGCCCAAGCCGGACTGGCCGCCAGGGACGAAAGGGCCACCAGAAGAGCCAGCGAGGCAAGAACAACCCGCCACTTCCCGGCCAGCCAACGGTCAAACATACAAGCTTCCACTGTCAACGATGAGGAATGCCTGGCCCAACGGCAGGAACGCAGGATCCTACAACTCGCCTCAAAAAAAATCAACCGGAAAATTCTCCCCGCCCGATTCGCCCCTCTCCGGGGGGAAGGATCCGGAAGAAAGAGGCAGCCGGAGCCGCAGCCCACCACTCCTCTACTGGAGGGAAAAGACAATCCCGACCAGGAGTCAGCCCCGATACGGGGCCCACAGTTCACTTCTCGTCCGACTTGAAGTTGAAGGTGAGTTCCTCGCACTGAATACAAGCCGCCGGGGGCACGGGAACCCGGGCAGTCTTCAGAATCGCACGGATAACCGACTCATCGAACACGGGATTCCCCGAAGACTTGATCACGACCGGCGTTCGCAGCGACCCGTCCGCACCCACCTGCGCCGAAACGGTAACCACCAGCGATGTGGCCTCGCGGTGGCCAACCATCTTGTTCCAGTTGGTCCGCACCAGGGTCTTGACCGCCTGCCCCCACAGCGCAACTTCGGTGGGAGAGGCCTGGGCAGGCCCCTGCTGCGCCGCCCCCTGGGGCGTCGCCGTCCCACTCGGGGTCCCCTTGGTCAACCGGTCGATGGCAGCCGAAGGATCGTAATCCTTCGCCTTGGCAGCCGCCTTGGCAGCCGCCTCAGCCTCAGCCTTCGCCTTGGCCGCCGCCTCGGCTTTGGCCTTCGCTTCCGCCTTCGCCTTCGCTTCCGCTTCCGCCTTCGCCTTGGCCGCTGCTTCTGCCTTTGCCTTCGCTTCCGCCTCTGCCTTCGCTTTCGCTTCCGCCTCTGCCTTCGCCTTCGCTTCCGCCTCTGCCTTCGCCTTCGCTTCCGCCTTCGCTTTCGCCTCTGCCTCCGCTTTCGCCTTTGCCTCTGCTTCCGCCTTCGCTTTCACCTCCGCTTCCGCCTTGGCCTTAGCAGCCGTCTCCTCCGCCAGCTTCTTCGCCGCCACCTGCTCCGCCACCTTCTTGGCCGCCTCCGCTGCCTTGGCCTTCGCCTCCGCCTCCACCGCCTTGGCCTTCGCCTCCACCTCAGCCTTCGCCTTCGCAGCCGCTTCAGCCTTCGCCTTCACCTCCGCCTCAGCCTTGGCCTTCGCCGCCGCTTCGGCCTTCGCCTTCACCTCCGCCTCCGCTTTTGCCTTGGCCTTGGCTTCGGCCTCCGCTTTTGCCTTGGCCTTGGCCTCGATCGCGGGATCGGGCTTCGGCGGCTCGGGCGCCGGCGGCTTGGGCTTTTCCGGTACCTTTTCCGGCGGTTTCGGCTTCTCCGGACCCTTGACCGGCGGCGGCGACGGCCTCTCCGGAAGCGGCTCGGCCTCCGGCGCCCCCTTCGGGGGCAGAGCGGCAGCTTCCGGGGTACGCGGGGTCTCCGATGGAGGCAACTGCACAAGATCCACCACCATGAGCGGCTCAAGCGGCGGCGCCTGATGCTGGTTAGGAACAACGATGACCAGCAACAGCACCAGCAGATGAGCCGTCAGCGACCAAATGAGGGGCTGGCGGTCCGGCATTTCTTCAGCCGGGTTGCTCGGTCAACAGACCAACCCGCTCCACACCCGCCTGCTGGAGACCCGCCATCACCACCATCACCGCTCCGTAAGAGGCCGCCAAATCCCCACGCACATAAATCGCCTTCTCGGGATTGGCCTGCCGGATCGCCATGACTTTGTCCCCCAACTCCGCCAAAGGCACCGCCCTCTCCTCGATGTAAGTCATGCCATCCGCCGCAACACTGATCACCAGCGGCTCCTCCTGCGGCGCCAGGACCTTGCTCTCCGCCTGCGGCAGGTCGATCTCCACCCCCTGCGTCATGAGCGGCGCCGTCACCATGAAAATAATCAACAAAACCAGCATGATATCCACGAGTGGGGTGACGTTGATGTCCCCCATCGCGTGGAAGCGGTCGGATCCCTGACCGCTCAGGTTGGTCGCCATGCTCATCCGGCACGTCCTTTCAAGCGAGAGGTCTGCCTCTCCAGAATGTTGAGGAATTCAGCCCCGAAATTGTCCGTCTTCTGGTGAATCCGGCGCAGATCCGAGGCATACTTGTTGTACGCGACCACCGCCGGAATCGCCGCCAACAACCCCATGGCCGTCGCCACCAGGGCCTCGGCGATGCCCGGGGCCACCATCGTCAGGGTCGTCGCCTTGGCCCCCGCCAGGCCGCGAAAGGCGTTCATGATCCCCCACACCGTCCCGAACAAGCCGATGAAGGGACTCGTCGACCCCACCGTCGCCAGAAAGGTCAGCCCCCGTTCCAGGTTGTCCATCTCCCGGTTGAGCGCCACCGTCATCGCCCGCCGCACATTCGGCAGCAGATCCCCGGACTCCCCGAGGGTCTCGCTGCGCTCCCAACGCTTCCACTCCTGAAACCCGGTGGTGAACACCTGAACCATCGGCAGCCCCGGCCACTCCATCGGCGCCGACTTGTAAAGCTGCGACACACTCCCGCCGCTCCAGAAACGCTCCTCGAACGCCGCCGCCTCGATCGAAATCCGCCGGAACCGACGCCACTTGTCGAAGATGATCGCCCAGGAGACCACCGAGGACATCAACAGACCCAGCATCACCAGCTTGACCACAGGACCCGCCTGGACGACCAGATCCCAGATGGTGTGTGTACTCATTGCTTCGTTCATCGGTCCTCACCTGCCGGTTGAACGAGATCCGACAACCCGCGGGGGGGCAATCCCCCGCCCCACGCTGCCATCCCTCGGTTGAATACCCTCTTTCAAGAAACCGCGCCGCCCCCAGGCCCAAGCCCGGCGAGGCGTTCACCCAACACCTCCGGGACCCGCGTCGGTCGAAACCCCCGATCCAGAGCGGCAACCCGAACCCTCGCCCGAACCAGCAACCGACCGCTCGCCTCGTCACGAACGCTCTGGACCATCTCCAGGCTCGCGGGGCGGCGGCGGACCACCGCCACCGAGACCACCAAGGCATCATCCAGCCGCGCCGGAGCCACGAAATCGATCTCCACCCGTGTCACCACAAAGGCCAACCCCGCGCCTGCGGCCAACCGCCCCTGTTCCAGTCCGAAACTCCGCAACCACTCGGTCCGCGCCCGCTCCATGAACCGCAGATACCCGGCGTGGTAGACGACACCCCCCGCATCGGTATCCTCATAGTAAACGCGAACCGGCCAAAGAAAAGCCCCTTCTTCGGGAAAAGCCTCGCCGCTCACAACGGCAACTCCCTCTGGCGATTTCCCGGAAGCTCTCGACCCAGGTGGCGAAAGGCCAGCGCCGTCGCCTTCCTGCCCCGGGGCGTCCGGTCCAAAAAACCCTCCTGGAGCAGGTAAGGCTCGATGACATCCTCTATGGTATCACGCTCCTCGCCGACAATGGCAGACAAGGTGTCGAGTCCCACCGGTCCTCCGGCAAATTTCCCGATGATCGCCTCCAACAGCCGCCGGTCCATCCGATCCAACCCCCGACCGTCCACCTCCAGCGCCGTCAAGGCCCGATCCGCCACCTTCCGGTCGATGCCGCGCACCCCCGCCACCTCGGCGAAATCGCGCACCCGGCGCAGCAGACGGTTGGCGATCCGAGGCGTCCCCCGCGCCCTCCGGGCGATCTCCCGCGCCCCCGCCGCATCCACCTCCACCTGCAACAGCCGTGCGGAGCGCTCCAGAATGACCGTCAATTCCTCCGGATCATAGAACTCCAGCCGCCCCAGGATCCCGAACCGGTCGCGCAACGGGCCGGTCAACATCCCCGCCCGGGTCGTCGCCCCCACCAGGGTGAACGGCGGCAGATCGATCCTGACCGAACGCGCCGAAGGCCCCTCACCGATCAGAAGATCGAGCTGAAAATCCTCCATCGCCGGGTAGAGGATCTCCTCGACCGCCGGACTCAGCCGATGGATCTCGTCTACGAAGAGGACATCGCCCCGCTCCAGATTGGTCAGAAGGGCCGCCAAATCCCCGGCCTTCTCGATCACCGGCCCGGAGGTGGTCCGCAGCCCGACCCCCATCTCCTGGGCAACGATCTGCGCCAGCGTCGTCTTGCCGAGACCCGGAGGTCCGAACAGCAGAACGTGGTCCAGGGCCTCCCCCCGGGCCTTGGAGGCCGTCAGGAAGACCGTGAGATTGCTCTTCAACCGCTCCTGGCCGACGAACTCCGCAAGCCGCCGCGGACGCAGCGACCGGTCGACGGACCCCTCCCCGGGCTCGTGGTCACCCGCCACCAGACGCGCCGCCGTCCGCTCCTCGTTCACCCGGCCCGCCCGACGACCGCAGGATCACGCCCGGCCACCCCCCCCCCCCCACCCCCCCCCCCCCAGAGTGCCATCCCCCACCGCCCCCCCCCCCGCCCCCCCGCCAGG
>JADGCL010000139.1 GCA_015229005.1 Magnetococcales bacterium | reverse complement strand
AGGCCGATTCCCACATTCCGCGAAGCGGTCAATCCCGGCTTCTCCTTCTTGTGGTAGAGACAGCGAATCCCCGCCGCTTCCAAGGCCTCCCGCATCGGGAAGCCGCCCAGATCGCCGTCATCCACCACGATGACCTCGAAGGGCAGGAGCGTCTGCCGCAGGATCGACTGGAGACAATCCCCCAATTCCTTCGGTCGATGATAGGTCGGGATGATGATGCTGGCTCGCAACATCCGGGAATCCTCCTCTCGGCGCCGGTCACAAACGACGACACCCGGCCATTCCACTTGAGCTTTCGGGCTTTTCGCTCAAGCAACGGGATCCAAAATCCGATCCAGGAGTCTAAGGTGGTGAGTGTTCCGAAGCGACCTTCGGGCGGACCGCCGTTCGGCCCCGAACCAGTTCCCCAGCGGGGCACAGGCATGGTAGCTGCGGGAGAGTGATTATGTACAGCGTTTCCAGAGTGGGGATGATCCACCTCTACGTCAAGGCGATGCGTCAACGCGCCGGCGAGGGCGAGGTGCAAAGGGGGCGCGGCGTCGAGAGCCGGGACGACAGCCATTCGGATCCCGGCTTCGCCCGGGATAACCCGAAGAGTGAGGGGGATTTCCAGTCCGTCTTCGCCGAGGCCCTGCGTCGCAACCATCCGGCGTGACTCCTGCCGGTATCTCGAAAAGGCCCTGGGAGGGGCCTTTTCCGTATCAGTACGCTGTTCGCTTGGTCCAATAGTGCTCCTGGGGGGTGGCAGAGCCTCCCCCCAGCCCCCCCCGGCCCCTTTCGAAAGGTAATTGTTCCTCCACCCCTTGCCCAAAGAGCCGGTCAGGCCCCATCTCCTGGATAAGGAACCTGACGATATCTTCCCAACCAAACGGGGCCAACATGCAAACCGACCGGATCACGACCAAAATGCAGCTTGCCCTGGAATCGGCGTCGAAGGATGCCGCCACCCGGGGGCATCAACACCTCGACCCGGAACACATCCTGGCCGCCCTCCTGTCCCAGACCGATACCCTCGTTCGCCCACTGATGGGCAAGCTCGAGGTCTCGATCGAGGCCCTGACCGCGGAGGTCGAGCCTCTCCTGGCGCGGAAACCCCGGATCAGCGGCGATGGCGCCAGCCAGGTGATCGCCTCGCGGCGAACGCAGGCCCTCTGGGCGGATGCCGAAAAATTGGCCGCACGCGCACGCGACGCCTTCGTTGCGAGCGAACACTTCCTCCTCGCCATCACGCGCGAGAAGGAAGGGGAGGGACGCCGCCTCCTCGCCGAGCATGGGGTCAATGAATCCCAGCTCATGGCCGCGATCAAGACCCTGCGCGGGGGAAAGCCAATCACCACAGCCGACCCCGAGGCCACCCTTCAGGCCCTGGAAAAATATGCCCGCGACCTGACCGCCCTGGCCCACCAGGGGAAACTGGATCCGGTCGTCGGTCGGGACGAGGAGATCCGGCGGACGATCCAGGTCCTCTCCCGGCGCACCAAGAACAACCCGGTCCTGATCGGCGAACCCGGCGTCGGCAAGACGGCCATCGTCGAGGGGCTGGCCCAGCGGATCAGTCGGGGCGACGTGCCCGAGGCCATCGCCGGGATGCGCATTGCCGCGCTCGACATGGGCTCCTTGATCGCCGGCGCCAAGTATCGGGGCGAATTCGAGGAGCGGCTCAAGGCGGTCCTGGCCGAGGTCTCGGAGGCCGACGGGCGCATCATCCTCTTCATCGACGAGATCCACACCCTCGTCGGGGCCGGGCGTACCGACGGGGCCATGGACGCCTCCAACCTTCTGAAACCGGCGCTCGCACGCGGCGAACTCCACTGCGTCGGGGCCACGACCCTCGACGAATACCGCAAACACGTCGAAAAAGACCCTGCCCTGGAGCGGCGCTTCCAGCCGGTCCTGATCGGCGAGCCCACGGTTGCCGATACCATCTCGATCCTTCGGGGAATCAAGGATCGCTACGAGTTGCATCATGGCGTGCGCATCACCGACGCTGCGATCGTGACGGCAGCGACGTTGTCGGACCGTTACATCGCCGATCGTTTTCTCCCGGACAAGGCCATCGACCTGATCGATGAAGCGGCGGCGCGTCTGCGCATGGAGATCACCTCCAAGCCGCAGGAGATCGATGAGATCGATCGCAAGATCCTGCAACTGGAGATCGAGCGGACGGCACTGCGCAAGGAGAGCGACGCCGGCGCCAAGACACGCCTTGTCAACCTTGAGCGGGAATTGGCAGATCTCAAGGAGCGTTCCGGGGCCCTGACGGGACGGTGGAATCGGGAGAAGGGGATCCTGGATTCACGTCGGGCGATCAAGGAGGAGTTGGAGCGGCAAAGGCTGGCCCTGGCCAAGGCCGAGCAGGCCGGGGATCTGGCACGGGCAGGTGAGCTGAAATATGGCGTTCTGCCCCAACTCGAAGCGCGTCTCAAGGAGGGAATGGAGGCAGCCGACTCGGCCCAGGAGGGGCGTCTGCTCCGGGAGGAGGTTGATTCCGAGGCGATTGCGGCCATCGTTGCCCGTTGGAGCGGCGTTCCGGTGACACGGATGCTGGAAGGGGAGCGAGCCAAATTGCTGGCGATGGAGCATCGTCTGGGGGAGAGGGTCGTGGGGCAGGATGCGGCCCTCACCGCCCTGGCCAAGGCGGTGCGGCGGAGTCGGGCCGGACTTTCCGACCCCGGCAGGCCCATCGGCTCCTTCCTTTTCCTGGGACCGACGGGGGTCGGCAAAACGGAATTGACCAAGGCCCTGGCAGAGTTCCTCTTCGATGACGAGCGGGCGATGGTCCGTTTGGACATGTCGGAATATCAGGAAAAACACACGGTTTCGCGGCTCCTGGGTTCCCCGCCGGGATACGTCGGCTACGACGAAGGGGGACAGCTGACGGAGGCGGTGCGGCGGCGGCCTTACAGCGTGGTCTTGTTCGATGAGATCGAGAAGGCGCACCCGGAGGTATTCAACACCTTGTTGCAGGTGATGGATGATGGCCGGTTGACGGATGGTCAGGGGCGGACGGTCAACTTCCGCAACACGGTGGTCATTCTGACTTCCAACATAGGCTCCGATTTGGTTCCGGGGGAGGAGGAATCGGAGAGTTACAGCACCTTGAAAGAGCGTTTGACCGGGGCATTGGCAGATTATTTCCGTCCTGAATTTCTCAATCGCCTGGATGAGATCATCGTCTTTCGCCGGTTGGGGAGGGAGGATCTGGCAGGCATTGTCGAGATTCAGTTGCGGGGTCTGGTGGGAATACTGGCCAAGCGGGAGATTGTCTTGACGGTCGATGATGAGAGCAGACAGATGTTGGCACGGATGGGATATGACCCGGTTTATGGGGCGCGGCCTTTGAGGCGGATCATTCAGAGATTGGTTCAGGATCCGTTGGCAGAGGCTTTGCTCGCGGGTAAGGTGGTTGATGGGGACACGGTGGGGGTTGTGGTTGGTGAGGGGGGGGAGTTGAAATTGGAAAAAAAGTGAGTGGCGGGGCTTGGGGCGGTCCCCGATGTTTCACGTGAAACACACGGGGATATCACCCTCGGCAGGAAACCCCTGCAGAGTGCGCTGCCTCTTCCGGATCCAAAACCCGGATCCGGAAGAGGCAGCGCCGAGGCCCGCGCCTGCGCGGATCCCGAAAGGCGCGGGATCCGCTTGTTGTGATAGGGCGCGTAAAAGCAAAGGCAAGACCTTGGGGCGCCGCCCCAATCCCCGCCGGGGAGCGTGACGCTCCCCGGA
>JADGCL010000138.1 GCA_015229005.1 Magnetococcales bacterium | reverse complement strand
GGGATTTCCACCCGCTGAATACACGCGCCTTATCCTGGCGCACCCGGACCCCTGCAAGAGTCGATTCAACGGTCGACCAGTCGCAGCGCCCCGGTCACCTCTCCCGGCGAGGAGGCCCCCCGGGCGGCGATCAGGGGGACCAGCTCCCGGGCAATGCGATTGCCGGCCAGGGGATCGCGAAACAGGGCGGTGCCGACACCGACGGCGGTGGCCCCGACCAGAAGAAACTCCATGGCGTCGGTCGCCGTGGCGATGCCGCCCTGGCCGATGACGGGGATGCCGAGGGGGGCGGCCACCTCCCGGACCCGCCAGACCTGGAGCAGCGCCACCGGCTTGATGGCCGCCCCGGAGAGTCCCCCCTGGACGTTGCCGAGGATGGCCTCGCCCTTGCGGTGATCGACCGCCATGCCCATCAGGGTGTTGATGGCGGCAAGGGCATCGCTCCCGGCCTCGATGGCGGCGCGGGCGATGGGACGGATGTCGGTCACGTTCGGGGAGAGTTTGGTGATCAGGGGTTTGGTGGTCGCCCGGCGCACGGCCTCGACCACCTCGAAGGCCAGGCGCGGGTCGGCGCCGAAGGCGGCGCCGCCGGCCTTGACGTTGGGACAGGAGATGTTGATCTCGATGCCGGCGACAGGACTGTCATCGAAGATGGCGGCCACCTCGGCGTATTCGGCGACGGTCGAACCGGCGATGTTGGCAAAGAAGCGGGTGGGCAGGGAGGCGAGGGGAGGCAGGTACCGCGCCACCACCTCGCGGGCCCCGGGATTTTGCAGCCCGATGGCGTTGAGGAGCCCCCCCGGGGTTTCGGCCAGGCGCGGGGTGGGGTTGCCCTTGCGCGGGTTCAGGGTGGTCCCCTTCAGGAAGATGGCGCCGAGTTCGGCATAGTCGAACCCGGCGATGCCACCCAACTCCCGGCCAAAGCCGACACAACCCGAGAGCAGGACCACCGGGGTCGCCAGCCGAACCCCGGCCAGATCAACCGCCAGATCGACCGCCGGGTGGGCGGCAGCGGCGGTGGATACGGCGGAACCATCCGAACCCATCATCCCCCTTCCCCCTGCAACGCCGCCTTCACCTTCTCCAGTTCCTCAGCCAGCTCCCGATAGAACCCCTGCACCTCCTCCCAATTCCCCATTTCCGCCCTGCTCCCCAACAGGATCGCCTTCATCCTGACCCTGGCCGCCCCGCACTCCAAGGCTGTCGACTTGAACCACTCCGCACTCCGACGTGCGCCTCGGGCGTCTTCGGCGGCCATCTGCCGCAGCAGGGTCCGCAATCGCTCCCCGCCCTCCGCCACGAACAGCTCGCGCTGCCGTCGAACCGACGCGGCCTCTCCCTCCACCGGCTTCAGGACCGGCGCCTCCCTGCCCGGAAGCGGCTTGCGCTCACCCCGCAACGGGTGTTCCCCCCGCAGCGGCCCCCCACCCCCCACAAAGGGGGCGATTACCTCCAGAAGCTCCTGCGGACGATAGGGTTTCCGCAGAAAACCGTTCATCCCCTCCGCCAGGCAGGCCCGCCGCTCGCTCTCCATGGCGTGCGCCGTCACCGCCACGATGGGAATCGACCGCCTCTCGGGAGGAACCCCGTGGCCCTCGCGGATCCGCCGGGTGAGCTCGTGGCCTCCGATTCCCGGCAACTGCATGTCCATGAGGATCAGGTCGAAACCACTCTCCCCCAGGAGCTTCAACGCCACCTCGCCGTCGTCGGCCACCACGACCCGGTGCCCCACACGCTCCAACACCGCCAACGCCAGTTTCTGGTTGTTGACCAGATCCTCCACCAACAGTATCGAGAGCGCCTGGACGCTCCCCGGGTTGACCACCGCCGGTACAGCTCTCTTCCCCCCTTCCGGCGGCGGCGCAATCCGCCCGGCGGCCTGCCCGACCGCACTCAACAGGGCAAACCTCTTCAACGGCTTGCGGCAACAGACCCGCCGGCTGACCGATTGACACAGCGCCTCCGCCTCCTCGCCGCGCCGATGGGTCGGAAGGAGAACCACCACCGACCCCTCCCACCCCGCCGCCGCCTCGGCAAACAGGGAAGCCTCCGCTTCGAGCAAAGCCTGATCCACCACCGCCACCTCGAACGGTCCGGCCCCCTCTCCCTTCAAGGCCAGGAACATCTCCCGGGCATCCGCCGCCTCGGTGACCACAACCCCCTTCTCCCGCAGAATCTCTCCAACCAGCTTCCGCCCGCGAACGCTCCCCCAGACCACCAACACCCTCAGCCCCGAGACTCCCTCCCCACCGTCCCGACCAGCCCGCTGTTCGAGGAGCGGGTCGGTCGCCGCACCGCACCGCTGGCCGATCCCGAAAGCGGCGGTGAAATGGAAGGTACTCCCCTTTCCCTCCTGGCTCTCCACCCAGATCCGCCCGTCCATCATCGAAACCAGGTAGCGGCAGATGGTCAGTCCCAGACCGGTGCCACCGAACTTGCGGGTGGTCGACCCGTCCACCTGGGTGAACCGCTCGAAGATCGACTCCTGCCGGTCCGGGTGGATCCCGATCCCGGTATCCTCGACCGAGAAATGGAGGCGAATCGCGTCGGACTGCGAGGCGTCGCTTTCGTCACGGATGATACGCAACATCACTTCGCCGCTCGCGGTGAACTTGATGGCATTGCCGAGAAGATTGACCACCACCTGGTTCAAGCGCAGCGGGTCGCCGACCAATGTCTCCGGCAAATCCGGAGCGATCCCGCACAACAACTCCAGATCCTTTTCATAGGCCCGTACCCCCAACGAACCGCACGCTTCGTCCATCCGTCCCACCAGATCGAAGGGAATCTTCTCCAGACGGAACCGTCCGGCCTCGATCTTGGACAGGTCCAGGATGCTGTTGATCAACTCCAACAGCGACCGCGAAGAACCCTGGACGATCTCCAGATACTCCCGTTGTTCCCGGGTCGTCCCGGTCTCGAGCAGGAGATCGGTCATGCCGATGATGGCATTCATGGGGGTGCGGATCTCGTGGCTCATGTTGGCCAGAAACTCGCTCTTCGCCCGGTTGGCCTCCTCTGCCGCCAGTTTGGCCGCTTCCAGATCGCGGGTCCGCTCCCGAACCAGAAACTCCAGATTGTCCCGTTTCTCCTTGAGCTCGAGGTGATTCATCACCCGCCGGCGGACGATCTCGGGATTGAACGGCTTGGTGATGTAATCCACCGCCCCCAATTCCAATCCCTTGGTCTCGTCGGCCACCTCCTTGCGAGCGGTGACAAAAATGACGGGAATATCCCGGGTCCGGGGATCGCCCTTGAGAATCTCGCAGACTTGGTAACCATTCATCTCCGGCATCATGATATCGAGCAGAACGAGGTCCGGCGGGCTCTGCGACTGGGCGATGCGCAATGCCTGCTGCCCGTTCAGGGCGATGCGGCGCTCGAAATCGGGAAGGATGCCGACAAGGATATCGATGTTGGTCCGCTGATCATCGACGATGAGCACCCTCTTCTTCGGCAGGGGATCGGACATCAGGTGTACTCCTCCTCGGCAATACCGAGCTTCGCCGCCAGATGACCCAGAGTCTCGACGGCCTTCTCGAATTCGTAGCGCTCCACCTGCCGCGTCACCTTCCCCAAGATGAGCCGCTGCGCCGCCGTGGTCATCGCGGCCTGGAGAGCCTCCACCACCTCCTGGGTCTCGTAATTGCCCTCGTTCAGACGCCCGGCCAAATCCCGGATGAGACCGACCAACTGCCCACGCTCGACCGGCCCCCCCCCACCATCACCTCCGCCATCATCACCCTCGCCGCCGACCCCGGCCTCCGCCCCCCCCCCCCCCCCCCTCCCCCCTTCCCCCCCCCCCCC
>JADGCL010000137.1 GCA_015229005.1 Magnetococcales bacterium | reverse complement strand
AGCTTCCGGGGGGCGTGGGTCTCAGGGTGGGTGGGTCTATGGAAGCCATGACGATGCCGTCCCGGGGAGCCTGCTGGTCATGCCGGGGACCGTGTGGGGAAGCGGATTTCTGCCCCACCTGTGAGGCGATTCAGCCTCCGGTTGCCGAGGCCGATCATTTCCGTGTGCTGGGGATGGAGCGGAGGTTCGAGCTGGATCTGGCGCAACTGGAGCGGAATTATCGTGAGCGTCAGCAGCGGTTTCACCCGGACCGTTTTGCCAATCGTTCGGCCACCGAGAGGCGGTTTTCCCTGGAACAGGTGACCCGTCTCAATGAAGCTTTTCAGGCGTTGAAGACGCCCCTGGGGCGGGCGGACCATCTCCTTGCCTTGTATGGCCATGTTGTCCCCGCCGGGAGCGACGGGGGGAGTGGCGGGGCCTCCGCCCCGGAGTTTCTGTTGGAGGTGATGGAGTGGCGGGAGCGGCTGGCGGCGCTGGTTCCGACCTCTCCCGGGGCCGAGGTGAGGTTGCAGGCGTTGCGGCAGGAGGTCCGTGAAAGGCAGCGTCAGGAGGAATCGGCCATTGGGCGCGAGTTCGGGGGCTCTGCCGGGATCGGGCGTGAGTTCGGGGGCTCTTCTGGGCAGGAGCCGTTACGTTTGGGGGCCATAGCGACCGGGGTCGATCGTCTGCGGTATCTGCAACGGCTCATGGAGGAACTCGATCGCCAGGAGGAGGCCTTTTATTGAGCGGGTCCGGTTTGGTTATGGGATACCCCTTGTGTAGAGAGCCTGTCGTGGAATGGCCTTCCGGGGCCGATCCGCTTGACGGCAAACCCAACACATTCCTTTTGGTCCGAGCCTGGGTGGGAGTCTGAGACCATGGCCGTGTTGATGGAGATCGCCGAACCCGGACAATCTGCCGGTCCGCACGAATCTGGTCCCGGGGCCAGGCGTCGTGTGGTGGGCATCGACCTGGGGACGACCTACTCTCTGGTGGCGGCGATGCACACGGATGGGTATCCGGCTGCCATTCCAGACGAATCGGGAGAGGTCTCGCTGCCTTCGGTGGTCCACTACCCTGGGGAAGGAGATCCTTTGGTGGGGGCTGCAGCCAGAGAGCTGGGATACCTCCATCCCCGGGACACCATCTTTTCGGTCAAACGCTTCATGGGTCGCGGGTTGGCGGAACTGCAGGAGAGTGGGCGCCGCTTTCCCTACGAGTTGGAGGCGGGCGAGGGTGGGATGGTACGGTTGCGTACCGGTCGGCAGGCGGTGTCGCCGGTAGAGGTTTCGGCGGCGATTCTGCGGACGCTCAAGGTCCGGGCGGAAGATGCCCTGGGGGGTGCCCTGGCGGGGGCGGTGATCACGGTCCCGGCCTATTTCGACGATGCCCAGCGTCAGGCGACCAAGGATGCCGGACGGGTGGCGGGACTGGAGGTGCTGCGGCTGTTGAATGAGCCGACGGCGGCAGCGTTGGCCTACGGCCTCGACAAGGGACGGGAGGGGGTTTACGCCATCTATGACCTGGGGGGAGGGACCTTCGACGTTTCGATTTTGCGGCTGACCCGGGGGGTTTTCCAGGTCTTGGCGACGGGGGGGAATTCGGCCCTGGGGGGAGATGATTTCGATCAGTTGCTGGCGGCCCGCTTTTTGGAGGAGATGGGGCACCCGGAAGCGGCTCCGGGTCTGGTTCGCCTGGCCCTGCAGGAGGCAAGACGGGTCAAGGAGCGGTTGACTGTCGAGCCTGTGGTGACGGTCGATTTTGGCGAACGGGCAGGGATTCCCATGTATCGTCGGGAGGTGAGTCGGGAGGAGTTCGAGGGGTGGATCGGAGAGCTGGTCCGGACCACGGGTTTGCCCTGTCGTCGGGCCTTGAAGGATGCCGGGGTCGAGGCGGGGGAGCTGGCGGGGGTGGTTCTGGTGGGGGGGTCGACGCGGGTGCCGTTGGTGCGTCGCTTCGTGGCGGAGCTGTTCGGTCGTGAGCCGCTTACGGACCTGGACCCCGACCAGGTCGTGGCTCTGGGGGCGGCCTACCAGGCCGATCTTCTGTCCGGGAGCGGGAGGGAGGATCTGCTTCTCCTGGATGTGACGCCCCTCTCCCTTGGACTGGAGACGATGGGTGGATTGGTCGAGAAGGTGGTGCCGCGCAACAGCCCGATTCCGGTGGCCCGGGGGCAGGAGTTCACCACCTTCAAGGATGGACAGACGGCGATGGCGATCCATGTGGTCCAGGGGGAGCGGGAGACGGTGGATCAGTGCCGGTCGCTGGCGCGCTTCGAACTGCGCGGGATCGTCCCGATGACGGCCGGAGCGGCGCGGATTCTGGTGACGTTCCAGGTGGATGCCGATGGTTTGCTGACGGTGACGGCGAAGGAGAAGACCACCGGGCTGTCGCAGCAGGTGGTGGTGAAACCTTCCTACGGGCTGACCGACGGCGAGATCGAGCGGATGCTGCGGGAGGCGATGGTCCATGGGGCGGAGGATATGGAGGAGAGGCTCCTCCGGGAGGCCCGGGTCGATGCTGAGCGGGTGATCCAGGCGACGGCGGCGGCCCTGAAGCAGGACGCCGATCTTCTCGATGCCGACGAGCAGAAGCGGGTGCGCCGGGCGATTCGCCTGACCTGGGAGGCGACTCAAGGGAATAACCATGAGGCCATCAACCAGGCGGTGAAAGGACTGGATGAGGCGACGCGCTTTTTTGCTGAGCGCCGCATGGATAGGGGGATTCGGGCGGCGATGACGGGGCGCCATGTGGACGACTTCGTTCCTCCCGCCGGGTGAATCGTCAGTCGCCCTGTGTTGCTCCACTGCGTTTCTCTGAAGGGTTCCAGGTTGGAATCGGGGAGTGTGCCATGCCCAAGGTAACGTTTCTTCCCATGAACCGGACGGTGGAGGTCGCTGTCGGGAGGTCGCTGCTGGAGGCGGCGCACGACGAGGGGATTCCCCTGGAGGGGGCTTGTGAGGGCTCTCTGGCCTGTTCGACCTGCCACGTCGTTGTTGGGAAGGGGTGGTTCGATTGCTTGAAGCCAGCCTCGGAGGACGAGGAGGATACCCTGGATTCGGCCTTTGGGGTCACTCCGACGAGTCGGTTGGGTTGCCAGATTGTGGTCGAGGAGGGGATGGATGGTTTGGTTGTGACGATTCCCGAATATACGACCAACATCCAGGCGGGGAAGTTGGCTTCCGGCAGCAGAGGGGACTGATGTACTGGGGTGAATTGATCTCACTGGGGTGAAGCGATGAAATGGACTGATGTTCGGGAGATCGGCATTGCCTTGGCGGAGCAGAGACCGGAAGTGGATCCTTTGACCGTGCGATTCACCGATCTTCTGGCCTGGGTGATGGAGTTACCGGGCTTTGCCGACAAGGAGGAGCGCTGTAACGAGAAGATTCTGGAAGCGATCCAGATGGTTTGGTTGGATGAGCGTGGGTGAGTGGCCTCCGATGGGGGCCGGTCGGGTTGTTCGGAGGTTGAAGGTCTTGCCGAGACGGTCCGTCGACAGACGGGAAGAGGCTTCTGTGGATGGCCGGCCAAATCCGATGGGATGTCGTAACCCGTTGAATTTGGTAAGGAGGGGCAAGGCCGGGTTTTGCGTTTCCGGATCGAAAAAGTTTGCGGATGGACTCTTGAGCCAGTCGCGGAATGCGACAAGCCCTTTTTCGGCGGTCTGATGGGGTGCCTGTGTCTGGTTGGGGAGCGTTCGGAGGGGCCTGTTTTGGGGTTTTTTGCGTCCCGTGGGTTCACCTGGGGCTCGGATTGTGGTAGAGTTCCCAGCTTACTGTCCGGGAGGAGACCCTGGTTCCTCCGTGGTGCAGGGGCCGTTAGCTCAGTTGGTAGAGCAACAGACTTTTAATCTGTGGGTCACTGGTTCGACTCCAGTACGGCTCACCAAATAAAACAAAGAGTTACGGCCACTCTCGCGGTGGCCGTTTTTGTTCCAGTACCCACATAGTACCCACCAGGAAGAAACT
>JADGCL010000136.1 GCA_015229005.1 Magnetococcales bacterium | reverse complement strand
TATCCCCGCAGAATATTCCATCCCACCCAGACAGGCAAGCGCCACCATCCTTTTGGTCCGAAAATTCACATCCTCGCCGCACGGGCCCGATCCGGGGACCCCACCTCCGGGTCGCAAAACGTTGCCGACAGTGGCGGTCAAACTTCCCCCTGATTCGCCCACAGACCTGTGCGATAATGGCCCGCGTCCAGTTGCGTGCGGCCTGCGTGAGGCAAGCCCCTCACGATCACCTTCCGGCAGACCCCAGCCAGCGTTCCAAGTCAGCACCCTGCGAGGATGCGCGATGCGGTCGGCCCGCATGATCGGCGACCGCAACAACAATATCCGCCCATCCCTTCCGGTGAGCATTGCGCCAAATCACCGTTGTCCCCTCGGAGAAGCGCCATGTCCCTGACCGAAGAGTGGAGCCGGTTTCGCGACCAACTGAAAGGTTTTGGCTGCTTTGCCCGTGACGACGTATTTCACAGCGGGATCAAGGGAATTTACCCCTTCCACCCCTACGCCGAATATCGAGAAAATTCCCTGGCGGAATATTTTGAACTGCTGAACCTGGCCAACGGACAATCGATGAAATCGCCGCCCGTGTTCAAGTCGGTGTCCGGGTGGGACAAATACACGCGACACCGACTCTTGTCCCTGGAAGAATCCCTGGCATACTATCGCCGCATCGTCTCGGACGAGGAGCTTGTGCGGGAATTGGGCCAAGGATTCGTTCCGTTTTCCGCCAATTCGGCCCATCCCTCCCAGAGCCTGGACGAAATGTTCGCCATCGATCTGGCGACGGGTGAGATCTGCCTCCTCTGGTGTTCCTATGCGGATCCGTACAACCCTCCGGAGTGGCTGATTTCCTGCTTCCGAGCTGCGGCGTGTCTGTCCGATTTCATCCGCTGTCAACGCAGTATGCTTGGCGAATTTTGGTCAGGCAACAGGCTCCCGACAACCCCCTTCAGACACCCGGCCTGACCCGGGGAATCCTTTCCGTCTCCGAGCGCCAAAACCACCGGTCCTGTAAGCGATCACCAACTGGAATCAAGGTTGACAGCCATGCCCTCGAACAATAATGTCTCTTTTCTGAGCGTTGGCATGTTTTCCATTAATCGCGGCAAACCCGCCCCCGCTACCCTCTTGTCGTGGAGCGATCGCAAAATCTCCTTGAAATGTGCTGCCGAACGACTGAAGAATGTTTTTTCAGTAAAAGGTGATAAAAGCATTCTCGCCTATCTTGCTCTTGCAAATGGATCCATTGTTAAAGTCAGATCGAAATCGATGCTTTCCTTTTTGCAGGGACGCGGTGACGACTGGGACTCATACATTATTTCTTTTTCAATACATGAAATATTGGATGATCCCATCGGTAACTTGTTCGACCCGGCCAATATTTGCGATGAAGGACTCTTGCTGCAAAAATATTTCGAGGAATCCAAAAACCAGAAGAGGGTCAGACTCATACAAACGGACTTCTCTCCTCTTGATTTCGGCCTTGGATTGAGAATCGTTTACGAACATTTCGTCAGATCCATGGCCGACCCCGGTGATGACAATATCCTGTTCAACGATTTCGAGAGTCGGTTTCTGGACAAGCTCAATTCTCTCGCGGATTCCGTTGTCCTGGTGCAGCCACCCGACGACACCCTTGCCGAGGTCAAGAAATCCGACTACTGGCAGAAGGCCCTGCCCAAATCGGCCCCGTCTCGGGAAGAACCCAGGCCCCCGGAGACTCAACCTGTCCCACCCGCCATCTCCTCCCCTGCCACGAGCGGAGACAGTGACCGAGCGGGAACACCCGGGGCGCCTGAGACCTCCGCGACCAGGACGACCCAACCTCCGCCCCCTCCTTCGCCCAAGAAAGTCCCCAAGACCAAGGAGACCCTTTCGCCCCCCGTCAAGACAGATGCCACCCCGCCCCCCGTTGGGGAAGAGCCCCCCTCACCCTCCACCGGGAAGGATGCCCCCTTACCCCCTGTCGGAAAAAGGATCCCCCCACCCCCTGTCAAAACGGGCACTCCCCCATCCAAGGGGGCAATATCGGGAAAAAGAAAGATACCGCCTCAAAAAATCAGCGGCGACATCCTGGGGCTGATCAGGAATGCCCGTGAATCGAGGTCAGAGGCCATCCGGGGGCTTGCCCCTCGTATCGCGTGGAGTGACAAGGGCGTCAGTTCGGTCATGACCGGCTTCGGCGACCTGGACCGCAATCGCCGTGCCTCCAACTACACGAAGCAGAATCGCAGGGGGTGCTATCGCGTCTATTTCAAGGAATTCCCAGGAGTTTGTACCGGTGAAAACTGCGACGAATTTACCGTCAATATCGACAACATCTCTGAATCAGGCGCTTTTTATTCGGTCATTCTCGCCTCCGGGGGGGCATCCCCCCCCTTCGCGGTAGGCGAAACCGTCCTGCTGAAAATCTCCATCGCCGGCTTCTTCGACAGGGAAATCTTCGGCGCGGTCACGCGGGGAACCCAAAACGATCTCTTCTCCGGCGGGATCAAATTCGCATATGCAATCAAATTTTCATGGCTCGCGGCGCCGCCTGCCTTCGTCGAGATGGTCCGAAAAACCCAGGCATTCATCACCGCCGAACAACGCGCACTCGATGATTGACGCCACAAAAATCGACAAAAAAAGATAAGGCAGAAAGTCGTTGGAGGAGCCCGAGGGGGCCAACCAAACTCGACGAAATGGTGTAGTCCATTGAATTTTTGAGGGAAGGCAACGACAGGAGCACGGGGACGTTAACCTCAGAAACAGCCGGAAGATATACTGGCCTGTGCCCTCCGTACAATTACAAAGACCGTTCAACCCGACTTCAGCACCTTTCACCGATTCCTTCCTTGGCCATATATTCATCCCAGAGCAGCTCACCCCAGCGATTGCACCGATCACAGGCCTCGGCGACCACAACACCCAAGACATCCATGGAAAACGGCTTCTTTACATAATCAATAGCCCCAAAAGAAAGTGCCACCATGGCACGATCAAGATCGCTCGCCCCGGTGATCACAATGAATTGTATCATGGGGTACTTTCTTTTTGCCTGCCTTATAAACTGTAAGCCATTGCCATCAGGAAGATTGATATCTTGCAAAACAATGGCCGGGTTCTCGGTCCCAAGCTTCTCCTTCGCCTCATTTATGGTTTCGGCACTGATGAAGTCAACGTTCCCGAACTCCGGCAGAAACCGAAGATAGCGTTCAATGCTCTTCACGATCTCCGGTTCATCGTCTACAATCATGATTTTCAGCTTTCGTACCTTCCGATCCGATTCCATTCCAACCTCCCTGTCTACGAGCGCTCTGCGAACACCTCGTCCAGAGTCCCGGCTTCGAGTACCCGATCACCCCATCTCTCCAACATGGTCTGACCCGCAGATCCGACCTTCTCGAACGCCCACCCGGGCAACGGCCCGAATCGCCGTTGGAGAAGCCGCAGGAGCATGGTCGCTTCGCCCCTCCGCTCCCCGATCCGCTCCCCTTCCTGGCGTCCTTCCTGGCGCCCGGCCTGCAGCCATTCCAGTTGTTTCGCTTCTCTCCAGGCCTCCATACGAGTCTGTAACATGGTTGGAACCTCCAGCAAATTGGCGGGCATATCCGTCCCTTGAGACCGGTCCCCACTCAGAACGTTCACGGCATTCAGGAGCATCGTGGCAAGAACCTGCCGCAGATTGAAACTCCAGCAGGACCAGAAGGTACACCTCGGAACCGGAACGGGTCGGGACCCGCCAGATGATATCGCTGGTCCGCTTGGGCAATCCGGGAAGCTGGAACTTGGTCTTGACCGGTTCCAGGCGGTGCAACTCGAAATCCTCAATCCAGGCTTCGGAGACAAACTCCCGGAGGAGGTCCGCCATCATGGCCGGATGCGCGTAGAGCTGGTGATAGAGTCCGTCGTGGTCGATCATCCCAAAGGCTCCACGCAAAACCGAACCGCACGCCCGACACGAGTCAGGACCGGGACTGGGAAGGGAGGGGAAGTATTCTCTCGATCCTCGGAAAATTTTCCGCTAACCTCTCCCACCTTGCCGGGCAACAAAACACACCAGCCTGGACCCGCTCCCT
>JADGCL010000135.1 GCA_015229005.1 Magnetococcales bacterium | reverse complement strand
CCAGGGGCGTCTGGCCATCGACCTGCCGAGGATCTTGAGCGATGACGCCCGGGGGACTCTTGGCGATGATCTCACCATCGTCTTGCGAGATGGCGACCGTCTCGTCATCCCGCCCAAGAGCAACGAGGTCACGGTCATGGGGGAAGTGCATTATCCGGCGTCGCACCTCTTCATGACGCAGAAATCCCTGGAAGATTACATCAACCTGAGCGGCGGTTATGACACTGCTTCGGATTCCGAGAAGATCTACGTCGTCAAGGCCAATGGCCAGGTCGTGCCCCGCAAGGCCACCTATCCCTTCGGCACCTCCTGGTTTCACCTGACCGATGAGATCGATATCCGTCCGGGAGACACCATCGTCGTGCCGATGGCGGTCGATCACGTGGCGCCGTTGACCCTCGTCAAGGATGTGGCGCAGATCATGTTCAACCTGGCGGTGACGATCTCGGCGATCAAGACGGCGGGGGTGGGGCTGTAGCCGGTCGCTGACAAACGAGCGGGACCTTCCACGGAAGAGCGGGACGTTCCACGAAGGCGCGCCCCCTCCACGGACGACCAGCCAAACTCAGCGGGGTGGTGTCAACCTGCCGGGCGACGTCCCGCCGGGGGTTGTGCCCCTCGGGATGGGATCCCGACGCCATCCCCCCTGGGGGGGGGATGGCGTCGGGCGTTCCGGTTCGATGGGATCAGTAGGGTTTGGCCGGGACGCCCTTGACGCGGGCGCCGTCCTTGATGTTCTGCACGACGACGCTGCCGGCGCCGACCAGGGCCCGGGGACCGACCTGGAGTGACTGGAGGATGAGGCATCCGGCGCCCAGGAAGCCGTCGTCGCCGACGGTGACATTGCCGCAGACCCGGGCTGCGGTGCCGGTGAAGACGTTCCTCCCGATCCGGCAATCGTGTTCGATGACCGTGGCGGTGTTGATGACCGTGTGTGGGCCGATGATGCTGCCGGGTTGGATGACCGAGCCTGCCATGATCTGACACCCCGCGCCGACCTGGGCGTGAGGGGAGACATAGGCCGAGGGGTGGACCAGTTTTTCGAAGGTGAAGCCCAGGACGTGGGCATACTGGAGGGCCTGGGCGCGGAAACCGTTGTCGCCGACGCTGCCGACTCCGACGGCGGCGCGGGTGACTCCCTGGCTGTAGATCTCTTCCAACTCGTCGTCGCTGCCGAGTACCGGGTATCCCATGATCTTGGTGCCCTGCGGTATGGCGTGATCGACGATGCCGACGATGCGTAAGCGGGTGGAACTCTCGATCAGGTCGATCACCACCTTGCCGTGACCGCCGCCGCCGATGATGACGATTTCCTCTAGCATGGCATTCTCCACTTGGCAGACCTTCGGAACGGGACGCTCCCCATCGGGGAAATGACCCATTGGGCACCGGGGCGATGCCCCGTCGGGCACCGGGGCGATGTCCCGCCGGTCGTTCAGCAATGGCCCCTATTTTCTCCCATTATAAACGGGAACCGGGATTTCTTCCCTGAAAAATCGGCATCGTTTCCGAAACCCCGTCGGGGTTACGCTCGCCAGATTCGTTTGCTGTCGGCCTGGAAGAGTCCGCGGGCATCGACGATCAGTCGGGCGTGGGTGCGGATCTGCTCCCAAGGGAAGGCATCGTGGTCGGTGGCGACCAGGAGGAGGTCCTGTTGGGTGATGTTGTCGATCGTGAGGGGAAGGCTCTCCAGGGCCAGGGCGTGTTTGCGCATGCGGGGGGCCATCGGAACGTGGGGGTCGGAGTAGGCGACGTTGGCGCCGCGTTGCGTCAGTTTTTCGATCAGGACGAAGCTGGGGGACTCGCGGACGTCATCGACATTCTTTTTGTAGGCGAGACCGAGGACCAGAATGCGGGCGCCATTGACCGCCTTGCCGGCGGCATTGAGGGCATCGACGACCTTGGTGATCACATAGTCCGGCATATGGGTGTTGACTTCGCCGGCGAGTTCGATAAAACGGGTGTTGATACCGAATTCCCTGGCTTTCCAGGTGAGGTAGAAGGGATCGATCGGGATGCAGTGTCCACCCAATCCCGGACCCGGATAGAAGGGGGTGAAGCCGAAGGGTTTGGTGGCTGCCGCCCGGATCACCTCGAAGATGTCCAGGCCCATCAGGTCGGCGACCATCTTGAGTTCGTTGACCAGGGCGATGTTGACCGACCGATAGGTATTCTCCAGGATCTTGACCATTTCGGCGGCGTTGGTCGAAGAGACGGGCACGACCTTGTCGATCACTTGTTCGTAGAGGCAAATGCCCACGGCCAGACAGTTCGGTGTTGTTCCGCCACAGACCTTGGGAATGGTGCGGGTGGTAAACTCGGGGTTGGCGGGGTCCTCTCTTTCCGGAGAGTAGACCAGGAAGAAGTCCTGGCCCAGGGAGAAGCCGGCCTGTTCGATTCGGGGGCGAAGCAGTTCGTCCGTGGTCCCGGGATAGGTGGTGCTTTCCAGGGAGACCATCTGCCCGGCCTTGAGGTGAGGCAATACCGCTTCCAGGGAGCCGGTGACGAAACCGAGATCGGGCTCACGATTGCGATTCAGGGGAGTGGGTACGCAGAGGATGATGGCATCGGTCTCGCGGGCGAGGGAAAAGTCGGTTGTCGCGCGGAAACGTCCCAGGCGAAATGCCTCGCTCAGGGGGGCGACGGAGATATGCTTGATGTAGCTGGTGCCTTCGGCCAGCATCTCGACCTTACGGCCATCGACATCGAAGCCGACGACCGGGAAGCCCTCTTCCAGGAAGCGCAGCACCAGCGGCAGCCCGACGTATCCCAGGCCGAGGATCCCGATTACGCTCTCGCGTTTCCTGATCCGGTCGATCAATCGATCCTTCATAGAGGAATCTCCTCCGGGTGGTGGGCCGAGGTCTCTTGGGTGAGCAGTTGACGAATATTATCGGTCGAGAGGGGCCTGCTGAAAAGGAATCCTTGATATTCTTCGCATCCGAGTTGTCTTAGGAATTCGAGTTGTCCCGGGGTTTCCACGCCTTCGGCCACGACCAGAAGGCCGAGGTTGTGGGCCAGGGCGACGATGGCGGTGACGATGGCCGCATCCTCGGGGTTGGCCGGCAATTCACTGACGAAGGAGCGGTCGACCTTCAGCGAGTGGATTGGCAACTTCCTGAGGTAACTCAGCGAGGAATATCCGGTGCCGAAGTCGTCCATGGAGATGTGGACGCCCAGATTGGTCAGCTCCGTGAGGGTTGCGATCACCTTGTCGACATCGGTCATGACCATGCTCTCGGTGATCTCGAGTTCCAGGTTGGCCGGGGGCAACCCGGTTTCGGCAAGGATCCCGGCCACCATGGAGGCCAGATCCTTGCGCTGGAACTGCCGTGGCGAGAGATTCACCGCCATGCGGAAGGGACCCAGGCCCGCATCGATGAATTGCCGGTTGGTCCGGCAGGCCTGGCGCAGAATCCACTCCCCCAGGGGCAGGATCAGGCCGGTCTCCTCGGCGACCGGGATGAATTCTCCCGGGGAGATTGGATCGCCGCCATCGGGGTGCCAGCGCACCAGGGTCTCCATGCCCGAGATTCGACCCGAGGCGATGTCGACCTTGGGCTGGAAGTTGAGGACGAACTCTTCTCTGGCCAGGGCCTGGTGCAGATTCCTTTCGAGTTCCAGCCGCCGGGCGGTCCTGGCATTCATTTCGGCGGTATAGAAGCGATAGGTGTTGCGACCGCTCTCTTTGGTCTGGTACATCGCCGCGTCGGCATTGCGGGTGATGGTCTCGAAGTCCTCGCCGTCGTCGGGGTGGATGCCGATGCCGATGCTGGCGCCGATGTAGATTTCGTGGGAATCGATCCGGATGGGGCGCTGCAGCCGCTGGATAATGTTGCCGGCGACGCGGGCCATTCCCTTTTCGTGGGAGACCTCGCTCAGGATGACGGTGAATTCGTCCCCTCCCAGGCGGGAGACGGTATCCATGTGGCGAACGCAGGCCTCGATCTCACGGGCAACGTGGACCAGGAGGCGATCGCCGACGCCATGGCCCATGGTGTCGTTGACATATTTGAAGCGGTCCAGGTCGATGAAGAAGACGCCGACCTTCTGCCCGTGGCGCTTGGCGGCAGAGAAGGCATTCTCCATGCGGTCCTTGAAGAGGATCCGGTTGGGCAGGCCGGTGAGGGCATCGAAATAGGT
>JADGCL010000134.1 GCA_015229005.1 Magnetococcales bacterium | reverse complement strand
GTAGCTGTTGACGAGTTGTTCGGGGGGGCAAAAATTGGCGGGCGTGGTCGGGTCGCAGTCGGGTTGGAAGGGGGCCTGGGGTCTGGGATAGCGGTCGCTGTAGGCCCAGTGACTGCCGATGGTGTGGATGACGATGAAGCGGCGCCGGGCGGGCTGTTGCAGCAGATGCTCGAGTGCGGGCAGGAGCATGGCGTCGCGGGGGGGGTGATGGGGCTGGATCTCCTGAATGCCGGCGCGGAAGTGGGCCTCGTCGGCTTCGCCGGCGAGGATGCTGATGAGGGAATCGTTGTCGCCGTACTGGGCGTTGACCGAGAGCCAGGCGGTGTGGAACCCGGCGCTGCGGAAGAGGGTCACCAGTGAGGGCAGGCGGGCGGCGGCGCCGGGATCGGCGGCGGTGGCGGGGGTCAGGAGACAGGGGACGGCGCGGATGGTGATGGCGTCGCAGGATTGGGCCAGGGGGAAGGAGATCAGACGTTCACGGCGGGCGAGCTGCGGCGTCGTCGGACGGGGGTAGCCATTGACCTGGAAGTGATCTCCCCGGGCCGATTCGCCGATGACGAGGATGAGGGTCAGGTTGTCGGCGAGGTTGGTCTCGACGCGGGTTGCCGGAGGGGGCATGACGGCGCGGTCGGCGCGGAGCTTCGCGCCGTCGTCCAGGTCTTCGAGGTGGCGCAGTGCCTGGAGGATGAGGCTGGTGGGCAGGAAGCGCTCCAGCCAGAGGGGTTTGGAGAGGGCGGGGATGGCGAGAAGAAGGAGCGCCAGGGCGTAGGCCCGGCGTCGCCCGGTGGTGGCGGGGTCGTGGCGGTGGCCGAGATCATCGCCAAGGGCGGCGACGATGGCCGCGAATCCGAGGGCGGCGAAGCCTTGGGAGGCGGGGGAGTAGCCCGCGTGGCGCATGCCGGTGAGGAGGCTGGCGAAGAGGAGGCTGGCGGCGAGGCCGGTGAGAAAGAGCCCGCGGCAGTGGGAAAAACAGCAGGGGCCGAAGCCGATGACCGCGGCGGCGGCGAGGGCGAACCCCCAGACGATTCCTGTGTCGTCGAGAACGATCTCCTGGAGGGCCAGCGGCAGGATTGCGGCATGGCGACTGAGGTAAAACAGGGTCAGGGCGCCGGCGGCGATCAGGTTGAAGCGGGCGAAGGCGACTCCCCTGCCGCCGATCCGACCGCTTCCGGGACAGCTGCGGCGGTGGTAGCGACCGCTCACCAGACCAAGGCCCGCTCCCAGCAGCAGAACAAGAATGAGCTCGGGGGAGAGGAAGGCCCGGACCTCGGCCAGGTCGGTCGAGAAGAGTCCATCGAGGAGGTTGCGGGTCAGGGGAATGTGCCAGGCGATGTTCAGGAAGGTCACGAGTGCAAGAGCGGCGAAAAATACCGGGGCGATTCCCGGGAAGAGGCGGGGGATCAGGGTCAGGAGGGCGAGGAAGAGGGTCGTCAGGGAGAGGGTGATGAGGAGGCTTCCGGCCATGCCGAAGAGGTAGTCATCCCAGGGGGGATGCGGGGTGATCTGGTCGATGATGGTGGTATTGGCGATTCCCAGGGGGATGAAGGTCGCCAGGGAGAGACGCAGGAGGAGGGAGGCGCGCGTTGCCTCTTCCCTCTTCAGGGATCCCGGCGGCTTCGCAACCATTCGGTGCCCATGTTGTCATCGGTGACGATTCGTGCCCCGAGGCTGGCGTCGAGGAGGTGCTGGCGTGACTCGGTGCTGTTCCACTCCGCGATCTCCGCCCCGGTCTGGTCCCGGGTCCGATCCATTGCCTGGAACCGCTGCACGAACCAGGCGATGGCCTGAAGGGCGGCGGGGCTCTGATCGACCACCGGGAGACCGTCGATCCGGTGTTGCCGGAGAAGCCTCTCCCAGCGCTCGAGGTCGATCTCCAGGGGGGCGTTGCTGACGACGACCTGATTGGCGAAGCGCAGGGCGTGGGGGAAGGCGAGGGCGGCGGTTCTCTGGACCTCGCGCGAGCCGGTGGCATTGTACATGAGGACGGCCCCGGGGTTCATGAGGGGCTTGACGAGTTCGAGGAATTCACGGGAGAGGATGTTGCTGCTGAAGGCGCGCCAGTTCCAGGTGGTGTTCATGAGGATGGCGTCGAAGCGCTCGTCGGGATGGTGGGCGATCCAGCGACGACCGTCGTCGATGATGATTTTGATCCTGGGGTTGGCGAGGATGGAGGCGACCGAAGGGGTGTGGCGGATGATCTCCAGGTAGCCCGGGTTGATCTCGACGACGACGAGTTCTTCCACCTGCGGATGGTTCCCCACCACCTGGGCCCAGGCGCCGCCGGAGAGGCCGATCATCAACACCCGGCGCGGTTGCGGGTGGAAGGCGGAGAGGCCGAAGGGGCGGAAGATGCCGTTGGTGTCGTTGACGAAGTCCACCGCGAGGCGACCATCGTAGACGCCGCCGCCGTAGATGGTGCCGTCGGCGGTGATGGCGATGATGCCGCTGCGGTTTTCCCGGACCTCGACGAAGGCCTGGCCCTCGTAGGGGGGAGGTCCCAGGAAGAGGAGTCGCTGGTAGAGGTCACCCATCAGGGGGTGATAAAGGGGTATGAGTCCGAGGATGGCGGTGGCGAGGGTTGCGACCACGACCGGACGACCGGGGGCGACGCTATTCCCACCGGTGAGCCAGGGTTGGAGCGCTGCCAGGAGTCCCAGGGAGGTGAGCATGAGGGAGATGGCGGCGGTGTCGAAGTGGTCCATGAGGACGAAGCCGGTGAGGAGGGAGCCGGCCACCGACCCCAGGATGTTCATGAGGTAGAGCCGGCTCAACCCTTCTCCTGCTGCCTGGTCGGCGCGGAGGGTGAGGTGACTGATCAGCGGCAGCAACGTGGCCCAGAGGGCGGCGCCGATTCCGACCACCACGAGGGCAGCCACCGGGGGGAGCCGGGTGGCCACCCATCCCATGGCGGGGATGGAAAGGAAACTCCAGAGGCTGGCGCTGATGAGGAGAGCGGAGAGGACCCAACGGCGGTCGTTTGGGGAAAGGGGGGTCGCGGTGATGCGTCGCCCCAGGAGGGCGCCTGCGGTGATACCCACCAGGAAGAAGCCGAGGAGATGGCCGAAATCCTTGGCCGAGCCCCCGGAGAGGAAGGCGTAGGCCCGCATCCAGAGGATCTCCAGGGAGAGGGAGATGAACCCGGAGAGAGCGGCGAGGAAGGGGTAGAGCAGGCCCGGGAGGGGTTCTTCCCCGGTTACGACCTGCCCTGCGGGGGTGGGTGACGGGGGATGGTTCCGTCCCACTTCGCGATCGCCGGTCTTGCCGGCGGCGTATCCGTCCTGGGCTTGGTTTGCGGCGGCGGGGAGCGGGAGCGGTCCGACACGGCTTCCACGCCAGTGCAGGGCCAGGGCTGCGAAACTGATCCCCAGATTGAGGAGACCGGCCAGGGTGACCGTGTTCGCCTGCCCCAGGGAGCCCATGAGAAATTCGGTGGCCAGAAAACAGGCCGAGGCCGAGCCCAGGGTGTTGATGGCGTAGAGCATGCCCACCCCCTTGCCGACATGGTGCAGCCGGGGGACGAGCCAGGCGGTGAGGAGCGGCAGGGTCGCTCCCATGAAGAGGGTGGGCAGGAGGACGAGGAAGAAGGCGGCCACGCCCGTTCCGGCCATCCCGGCTCCGGCGAATTGTTGTCCCAGGGTGGTGAAGAGGGAGAGCGAGACCAAGCCGAAGAGACCGATGGCCCCCTCCAGGCCGGCAAAAAGGAGCAGAAGCCGCCCTGGCCAGCGGCTTGAGAGTCTGCCGCCGGCGAGACTCCCCAGGCCGAGTCCCAGCATGAAGGCGGCGACAATGGCAGTCACCGATTCGACATTGGTTCCGAACAGGGTGAAAAGAGCCCGCTGCCAGATGATCTGATAGAGGATGGCCGAATGGCCAGAAAGGAAGAAAAGAAAAGTGATACCGGCCACTTGAGGCGCCTTGAGGGGACTTCCCGGGAGGGGCTCGCGCCGAAAGGGAGGCGGCAGGAACCACCCACCCGACAGGAGAGGGGGGTGACCGGATATCCGAACCCGCACCGACTGCGGGCAGGCCGGAAGACCAGGCCCGCCCGGACCGACGCTTCCCTTTCGGGAGAGACCGGTCCAGGCGGGACGAGGTGTCAAACCAAGTGGCTAACCCGGATGTTTACTGGGGCTTCTGCGGAGGCATGGGCCTTTGCGGGGGCTGCCCGCCCATCATCGGTCCGGAACCCATCGGGGGCTGCTGTTGCCCGCCCATCATCGGTCCGGAACCCATCGGGGGCATGGGGGGCTTTTGCGGGGGCTGCCCGCCCATC
>JADGCL010000133.1 GCA_015229005.1 Magnetococcales bacterium | reverse complement strand
AGGATCTGATGGATCCAGAGAAACTGCAGCGGCAGAACGGCGGCAACATGCGGAAAAATGGGGGTGACGTCATCGAGGATCTGTTCGACCCTGGCGATGGGCAATAACGCCATGAGGTCCGGGATGGAGCGAATACCCTTTGCCCCATGTTCGGTGGTGGCATGCGTGATCCCGCCGGTCAACGGGTCGGGGAAGAAGCTCCGGTCGGCCAGGATCTCCCGCTCCCGGGTTTTGTTTCTGAAGGGGTGAAGGAGGCTTTTTCCCCGGAGGCCCGAGGTTTGCCTGAAAAAGGTTGCCGGATGATCCACGAACAGGATCAGTGGACTATTCCGGGTCACTTCGGGAAGGCTCGGGTCCGGGCTCTCCTGGGTCCTCAGCTTCCGTTGGATTTGCTCGACCTTGGCCTTGAACGGCAGGGGGGCATTGAGGGGGTCGGCCCTGATGCTATCGAACCGGCAGGAGATGTCTGCCGGTGCGGGGTTGTTTCCCGGATGGGGCCAGCAGGAGAAGCCGACATCGTCGATGGCCAATATGACGGGGGGGGCATTTGTGGTGGTTTCGTTCGCGTCGGATGGATCGGTCTGAGTGACGGGGGAGGCGCTCGTCGCGTTCTTGTCCTGGTCCGGCTGATCGGCATGTGGGGGCATGGTCGCAGGCCTATTGGAGAAAAGGGGTCAGGCGTTCGATGGTGACGATACCGGTGGTGGCGGTTCCGTCGCCGTCGTTTTCGCAGGATTCGCCCGGGGTCGAGCGGTCGGCGAGCGGCGTGGTACCGATGCAGAGGTCGAGGCGAAGACCGGGAAGACGCTGTTCGAGCCGGGTCATCATGGACGCGGCGTTGCCGGCTTCGGCTGGTTGCAGGGAGAGGCGGAGGCGCCCATCATCCTGGTTATCGCTGGCATCGTGGTCGTACTGGTCGTTGTCCTCAGGGGTGGTGGCGGTGCGGATCAGGAAGCGGTATCCCGCTCCCTCCTCGGGATAGTGCCAGAGCCAGCTTCCATCATTCTGGTATTCGACGAGCGGACTGCCCAGATCATTGCTCACTTCCGGGAGTGAGGTCAGGAAGTCGGCGAGGTGGTCGGCCTTGTCGCGGTCGTCGATGCAGTCGGCGCCGTTGATGCAGTCGTTGTCGTCGTTCGTGTCCGTCCAGGCGGGATTTCCTTGGGCGCGGGAGAGGAGCCAGTCGAGGTGACCGCGCATTGCCCAGTAGGCGCGGACCCGCAGCAGGAGCAGGCCATTCTCTGCGGGGAGACCGGGGGCGTCTATGGGGAGGAGCGCGGTCAAGGCCAGTCCCACCGAGATCAGGGCGAAGGTGACGAAGTGGATGGCTCCGCCCGTTTGTCCGCTGGTTGCGAACTTCACCGGGTGAGCCCGGAGTTGGCTGCCGGTCCGGTTCTTTCCGGCGGCGCCGGTCTCCTCTTCCAGGACGATTTTTCGGTGGTGGCGCATGTTCCCGGCTCCCGGTCGCTCAGTAGTCCGCCACCAGGGTGACGGTTGTCCGGAGGGTTAGGCGCTCCCAGGGGCGGAGCTCCTGGAAGGCGGCATTTCCGGGGTGGTTGAAGAGGCTCCCGGCGCTCATGATCGCGGGGGGTACAAGGCGCAATTCGACCGTGACGGTGCGGTTGGCGACGCTGCGGTAGGTGCGGATCACCGGAGCCTCGTTTTCTTCGATGCCGTTGTAGAGATGGCCGAGAAGTCGCGGGTTGCTCTCCGCTGCCGGGCAATCCTCATGGGGGTCGGCGCTTCCGGTACAGGTGATGCCTTGTGCCGAGGAGGTGGATTGGAGGGTGATTTCGCGACCGCTGTTGGTTGCGGTCAGGGTGAGGTTGTTGAAGGAGGAGCCGAATCGGGTCGTCTCCGCACGGTTGCTGGTGGTAGCGGTGTCCCAATACCAGGTTGTGGCCTCGGGAGTGGCCCAGCCGGTGGCGTTGTGGAGGCCGTTCACCCGATCCCCGGGATTCCGGGAGTTGATGTCGGTGTCGCCATCGACATCGGCGACACCACCTTCGGTTGCAAGGAGGAAGAGTTCCTCGGCGGCGCGCTGCATTGCTGCCATGGAGTCGATTCGCTCCTTGTAGAGGTAGACCTTGCCGACCATCGTCACGAGCGAAAAGAGCAGAAATCCACCGAGCATCAGGGCGACGGTCAACTCGATCAGGGTGAAGCCGGTTTGCCCGAGTCGGCGTCCTGTTCCGATGGAGTCGCTCGTCATCCAATGTTCTCCGGCTTGTTTTCCGGACATGGCGGCGTTCAATAGCGGCGCCCGACGATGGTTCGCAGGACCAGAGTATGCACTCCCTCGCTTTCTGCGGAAGAGGCCAGGGGCTCTTCGCTCTGGGGATCGTAGCGGAAGGGATAGTCCAGGAAGAGGGTGAGCATGCGGCACCCGTCGCCGTTGGCGCCGCAGGGCGCGGTGGCAGGGTCGCCGATGCTCTCCTCCAGCCAACTGACGCGGGCGGTGATCCAACGCTCGCGATCGAGCCAGCGGACGTTGGTCGGGGCGGTGGGGGAATCCTGGAGGAGGAGGGTCAACTCCTCGCCGGCGGCGAGGAAGGTCGCCTTGTCGGTGACGACCCAGCCATCGTGCGGGGGGGAGAGGCCATGGACCCGGTGGGTGACGTCGGGATGGGCCGGGATGGTGCCGCCGTAGGCGGAGGCCGCCGAGTTTTCCGGGGCGGGGGTCTCGTACTGGTAGAGGGCGTAGAGCCGTTCCATCTCGCCGTTGAGGGCGATGATCGCGGCCTGGCGGAGTCCCTGCGCCTGGGCCCCCCGGTGGATGAGCCAGGTGGCCCCATGGATCAGGATGCCGAGGAAGAGGGCAAAGAGCGTGGCCGCCACGACCTCCACCAGGGTGAACCCTCCTGAGTTGTACGCTCCTTCGGGGAGGGGAGTTCGTCCGGTCCGGGGGAGAGTTGCGGTCGTCGGTTGGGATGGTGACATCAGAGGGTCGCATCGCCGTAGCTGATGCCGTTGGCCCAGAGGAGGGTGATCCCGTCGCGTCCGGCCCGGATCGAGGGTTGGGATGGGGAGGGCTGACGCAGGACGACCACCCGTCCGGTTCCGCCGCTCTCCTCCGGGTTGGTGGAGAAGCCAAGAACGGGGCTCTGCTTGTCGTCAGCGGGGACGCAGGCGAGCTCCCGTCCCAGGACCGGGACCGTGGCGGCGACCGGAGCAGCCACGAGAACGGCCCAAACCTCGAAGGTATCGGCGGGAAGCAGGTCGCCGTCGAGGCCGCTCTCGCCGGGCGAGCGGACCATGAAGCAGAAATCCCCCACCTGGTTCAGCGGGAGGAAGAGGCGGTCCTGAAGGAACTGTTCGTCATAGGGCTCGTAGGTCACGCCGTCGAGAAGGCCGCCGAGGGCGTAGAGACCGTCGCCGGGCAGCCGGCTGCCGCTCTCCCGGTAACGGGATTGCATGGCCTGGGCGATCATCCGTAAGGGGGTGTCGGCATGCTGGGCCTTCTGCCGGATCAACCGCTCGGTTCGGGGCAGCATCAGCGCATAGACCATGGTGATGATCGCAATGACCACCATGAGTTCTATGAGGGTGAATCCCCGGTTGCCCAGGGTTTCTCTCCCGGGAGGCGAGCTGGCCTCCCGGGAGGAGGAACGACGCCTGCCTTCATCCACCGGCCTGCCTCAGGACGACCTCGTAGTTGTGATAGCACGCCATTTTATAGTCGAACTCGACCCTGTCACGGTCGTATTCGGAGCGGAAGAATTCCACCATGTCTTGCCTGTTTTCCGGGGATTGTAACTGGGCCGGGATGCTCCGTGGCTTCTCATCGGAACCGGCGCCGGCGTAATAATCCATGATGTCGACGTAGTGGCGGGCGAATTCCTGGTTGACTGCCCTCGCCTCGCGAGGTCTCCAGAAGGGCAGATAGACCCTCTCGAAACCGTCGGCGTTGACTTTTTCCTGGAGGGCATTGCGGATTTCCGGGTCGCGTTCGGCAAGGGCCACCCAGCGGAAAAAGTAGACCAGGCCGTTGCCGCGGAGAGACTCCCGGAAGTTCTGGATCAGGAGGAGACTCGGTTGCTGCTGTTGACTCCCGGCGGTGGTGGGAGCCGCCGTTTGCTGTCCTCTGGCGTTTTCTTCGGCTTTGGCTTTCTTTTCATCCCTGGCCAGTTTTCCGCAATAGAGGAGGACACGATAGAGGACTTTGTGGACCAGGCGGGGGTTCCTGAACTGCTGAATCGAGAGGGCTGTGGCCATGCTGACGGCAACGGTCTCTTCTCCCATCATCAGGATATCTTTGGCCTGTTTGGCGAGGCTTATGCCGTCACCGATGGTGAAGAAATCCTGCACCAGGCTTTTGATATCCGTCGCCATGACGGGATTGAGGTG
>JADGCL010000132.1 GCA_015229005.1 Magnetococcales bacterium | reverse complement strand
CCAGGGACTGCAACCCCCCATCCGCCCCCACCCCCCCCCCGATCCGGGCCGCTCCCCCGCCCACCCCCCCTTTGCCGGCACCAACTTTCTTCCCAGGCTTGCCACTCTGTCAACGGGCGAATTCCTGGTGTGCCAAGGCTGATATTCGGTGCGCTCCTGAAACGTCATGGTTGCTTGACAGATTTCCGGCTGCCATGGATTGGGCACAGCCATTCACAAACTCCGGGGATTCGCCCCGGCCCCACCTGGGGGAGGCTCCGCCTCCACCCGGTTCCTTTTGAGAAGTGGGAGATGCTGTCCCGGATGGGGGCATCATCTTCTCAAAAATCTTTGGCTCAACATAGGGTCCGGGGCGTGACGGTTGGAGGTGTGTCAAGATAGACTTTCAAAATCCGTGCATCTTCGAAAAACCTGTTGAAAGATGCTGGCAAGCTGACGTTCCCCGTCAAGACGTGGCTTAACCGGACGTTCCCTAAAACTCAGGCAGAGCATGACCCGGCTCTTGAAAGATCATAGAAATCTGGCGGCCAGAATGTGGAGCGGGATTTTTTTGGGGACTTTTTGTAAGGGTGAGGGGCGCCCTGCGCTGGAATTTTTATCAGTTTTCGGACGACCGCCGAACTGAGACCACCACAAGCTCCGCGACCGCAAGCCCCTGGGGTCCGAGAGAGCGGTTGAGTGAGTCCTGAAGGGCCAGCGCCGGCCCGGTGGACAGAGTTCCGGCGCTGAGGCTTTGCGAGAGTTCCTCGACGAGCGGGGCCTCGACCCGGGGTTCAGCCGCCTCCAGGTCGCCGACCCCCTGCATGAAGAGCCAGGAGTTTTCAACGCGCCAAAGGCCGGTAAGACGCACCGACCAGCGGCCACTGCTCCCGGCCTCGATCTCCCTCGGGAGCTCGGAGAGCGGGTGATCGGCCAGAGGCAGGGTCGTGACCTGTTGCTTGAAGGGGATGACCAGGTGCAGTCCGGGAGGAAGTATCCGAACCGGTCGCCCCGCGTCCCACAACACCCCCTCGCTCCGAGCCGGCACCACCGCCACCGCCTGGTAATAGCCCCAGCCGAACAGACCGACCGCCACCAGACCCAGGAGAAACGGCAAATACCTCACATCGATCAAAGCCGGGTGAACGGCTGTTTCGAGGCCATCCACGCCGCAGCATCCAGAATTTCCAGTTGCTCCATGGAAAGCTGGGTCGGTTCCGCCCCCTTCTCGGCCCCCAGGGCCTCCATGATGGCCCCGTAAACCTCCGGAAGCGCCCCCCGCAGGATGGAAAGTTTAGCCTGGGTTACGGTAGGATTGAACATGGGGAAACTCCTCGCATTGGTGGAAACCTTGACAGTGTGCCCTGCCAGATACTCAACTATCGTGCCATATGTCCTGCTGCGGGGGGGTAAGGAGCCATGAGTACCCCCATCGAGCCCCCCGCGATCGAGTGGATCGTGGAGAGGCTGGCCGCTTCGGCCCTTTCCTCCCCCATACCTCCCGGAACGGTGCCGGCGGCCGTCCTCGTCCCTCTTTATCGCGATGGCCCCGATTGGAGCCTCCTCTTCATCCGCAGGACCGACCGGGTTTCCACTCACAAGGGACAGATCGCCTTTCCGGGGGGGCGCCGTGATCCCGAGGATGCCGATTGGTGCGCCTGCGCCCTGCGCGAAACCCGGGAAGAGGTCGGCATCGCCGCCGAAGAGATCCGCATTCTCGGCGAACTTCCCTTCGTGACCACAACCCATACCGGTTTTACCATTCGCGCCGTCGTCGGCCTGCTGCCCGGTCGGTTTGACCCCAGACCCAATCCCGAAGAGGTTGCCGAACTTCTTTCGGTGCCTTTCGCCTTTTTTTTCGACCCCTCGGCTTGCACCATCACCTCGACCTGGGACCAGGGACGGGAACGGCACTCTTACCACTACCGCTACGGCGACAACCTGATTTGGGGCGCTACCGCCGCCATCCTGCACCAACTGATCTCTCTTCTCGCACCAGGATAGGCCATCCGGACGGGGGACCGTCCTGGAGGCAGGGATGGAAAGATCGACCGTATCCCCGCATTGTCCACCTGAAACGGCGACGCCACCCGCGTCGGGGTGGCGTCATCACGGTATGGAGAACCGCTTCGGAAATGGCGGGAGGCAGCGCCTCGGGCTCACTTCTCCTCGGCGTCGGCTTCCTTCTCCTCGGGCTCTTCGGGCTCCTCGGGCTCTTTGTGGGCGATTCCCTTGTGGCAATCGATGCAGGTGCCGCCGGTCTTCATCGCCTTGCTGTGACGCCGCTGCGCCATCCGATCCTGCTCCTCAAAATTCATCGCCTCGAAATTATGACAGTTCCGGCACTCCTGGGAGTCCCGGGCCTTCATCTTGGCCCAGACCGCGTTGGCCATCTCCCAGCGCCCGGCCTCGTACTTTTCCTTGGTGTCGTAGGTGCCGAGGATGGTGTGATAGGTGTCCTTGGCGGCCCACATCTTGGCCTTCATCTTGTCGAACCACCCCTTGACGCTGTTGGCCTGGGGCACATGACAATCGGCGCAGCCGGCACGAACCCCGGTGCGGTTGGTGTAGTGGATCGACTGCTGATACTCCTCGTAGGGCCACTCCATCTCATGGCAGGAGATGCAGAATTCATTGGTGTTGGTCAGGCCCAGTGCCCCATTGAAGCCGATCCAGCCGCCGGCGCCGACGATGATCCCCACCAGGAGCAGCAGGCCAAGCGGAACGCGCGTACTCGGTCTCCGGAAAAACCCCCACAGGCTCTTGAACCACTTCATGCCGACTCCCCCATTCGAAGCATTCCCGCCCACGGGTGGGCCTCCACCCGACAGAACCCGACTCCCCGCTCTCCCCCGGAAGCTCCACCTCCCGGGCCAACCCCCAGGGAGGAGTATTTACCATCTCTCGTGGGCGGCAACAAGTCATCCCACAGACTCCTGTCGACTCACCACCCCATCCTTCCCTGGAGGCCAGGCCGAACCCCCGGGAATCCCACCTGTTCGGAGCGGGTCGCAAGGGCATTGTCCGCCGGGCGAGGCCGGGGTGGGGGATTTGACGGGCCTCAGCCCAGGCGGAAGCGCGACATTACCCGGTTCAGCTCTTCCGCCATCGTGGCCAGCCTTGCCGCCCCCTCCTGGACGATCGCGCCTTCGTTCTCGATCCCCTTGGCCTCGGCATCCACCTGGGTCAGGTGATCCACCATCCGTGCGACCGACTGCGAGACCTCTGCCACCTCGACGAAGATGTCCCGGCTGCCGCTTGCCGACCCCTCCACCATCGGGGCCATCCGCTCCACTCCCCCGGAGGCCTCCACCACCCGGCGGGTGACTTCGGCGATCCCGAGCGAGATCTCCTGGACGTTCCGTGCCACGTCGTGAAGATTTTCGGTGGAGTCGATCATCCGCTGCGAGAGTCCGTCGGTCTCCGTGTTCAAGGCCCCCATGGAGCGCTCGAAACCGGTCAACTCCCGGTGCTGGTTCTCCACCGCATAGAGGATGTCGGCATTGGCCTGGCTCATGTGACCGATGATGGCGGCCACCTTGTGGGTCATCTCGATGACCTTGGCGGAGTGGTCGGCGATATTGTCGGAGATCGTCCGGATCGAGTCGGTGGAGTGGGCGGTGTTTGCCGCCAGGCTCTTGACCTCGCTTGCCACCACCGCGAAACCTTTGCCGGCCTCGCCGGCGCCGGCGGCCTCGATGGTGGCGTTCAAGGCCAGCATGTTGACCTGTTCGGCGATGTCGTTGATCACCTCGACCACGGTGTGGATGTGTCCCACCGAATCGGCCAGCAGGCCGATGATCTCGGTGCCGGCCCGAGCTTCCTCGCGTCCCAGATCGGCGTGGTTCATCGCCGTCGAACATTCATCGCGAATGGTGGCGAGGGTGGTGCTGATCGCTTCCATCGCTCCGGCGGCGGAGGCCACATTGTCGCGGGTGCTGCGCAGGGCCTCGCGGACCTCCACCACCCGCTCCAGCGCTTGTGAGGAGGAGAAGGCCACGTCGCTCAGGTGAACGCTCGCCGCTTCCGCCGCCGCCGCGATGGCGTGCATCCGCCCCGCCATCTGCTCCATCTCCTGGACCACCGAGCGGATCTTCTCCTCCATCCGGCGGGTGAAGCCGGCGATGGTGCCGGTGTGGCTGTTGATGGCGTCGGCAAGCTCCCGGGCCGAGACGATGCTCTTGTGGGTGGCGGTGGTCCCCGTGCGCATCTGGACTGCTGTCCGTCCCAGTCCCAGGGACGATTCCCCAAGCTCCGCCGCCTTCTGTGTCAAGTCCACGACCATCTCCCGCAGGGCGGTCCGCATCCGCGCGATCGCCCGGGCGACCTGGGTCACCTCGGCGAAGGGGCTGGGCTGGGGCGCTCCCTCCCCAAGGTCGAGACGACTCAGACGGGCCACCTCCTCCACCGGGGGATCCAGGGGACGGGAGAGGATCCGTCCGAAGAAGACCCCCACCCCCCCCATCGCGATCACCCCCCCCAGGG
>JADGCL010000131.1 GCA_015229005.1 Magnetococcales bacterium | reverse complement strand
CTTCCGGTGGAGACTCCCCGGCGGCAACTCCCCGGCCTTCGGCAGCGTGACCTCCTTCCCCTTCCGGGCCTGCACCCGCTCGATGAGGCGGTAGAGCTTGAGAAGGATGGCCTCCGGGGGTGGGACGATGATCTCCCTCCCGGTCGCCAGTTCCTTCAGCCCGCGATAAGGGAACCACTCCTCCTGGAACAGATCCTCCAGGCAGTTGTGGTCGGGCCAATCCCCACGCAAGGCCTCCAGGGCCATCAGGGCCTGTCGTGGGGTGGCAAAGAATCGGGGGGTGCTTCTGGCAAAGAGCAAGACGGAAAGTCCATGATCCAGTTCATCGGACTGGGATAGTTCCAGGAATTCGAGCAAATCCATAGTCAGATCTAGAGCCAGTGCCACAACCAGAACCCGAAGCTTAGCCCGATGCGGAGCCGGAGCCCAAGCCGGAACCAGGGTCCTAGCCAGATCACAAGCCAGATCACGAGGCCGAGGCCGAGACCGAGGCCGAAACCGAGCCAGATCCTGACGATCCGGATACGGAATCAGATCCTGAGCCAGAACCCAAACCTGAGCCCAAATCCGAACCTGGGCCGGGCCGAAGCAAAAGATGAGAGTCATTTTCGCTGCCCAGACAGCTCGAATGAGCTGGCCGTTCCGATTACCGGAACGGGAGTCGATCAAAATGGAAATGGGAGGGGATGAGGCGGATACCAACAGCAGTCGATGACCAGGATTCCTCACCCTGACCAGGACCTCCCTTGGAGCATCATGGAAACCATGGAGGTCCAGTGACCACCAGAGATCGGGGTTGTTCCGCAACGCGGGCCCCCAGCGGTCTCCCACCTGCGCCGCGAGCCGCCGCCACTGGTCGCCAAGCCACTCCGCAGGAAGGGCAGCAAGAAGGGCGGTCTCGGTCGCGGCCTCGCCCCCTCCCCCTCCCGGCAAGGCTTCGAGCCGGGCGGCCATCCGGGGAGGCACCTCCCCGCCCCAGGCGGACCAGTGGGTGGCGGCGGTCTCGAAGGCCTGCATCCAGTCGCCATCGAACCCGGCGATCGCCCGTTGCCAGAAGCAATCCCAGATCTCGGCCTTGAAGGGGTCGCGGAGGGCGCTCTCGCCCTCGGAAAACCATTTATCGAGGAAACGGAACCGCCCCGGGTCCCGCTTCGGATCGGCAGCCTCCGGGGCCAGCCAGTTGTTGCGGATCACCGATTCCTGGGGGCGGATCCCCTCGTTCTGGGTCTGGAGGCCGAAGAAAGCGAGCCCCACCGGGTGCCAGTCGGTTTCGTGGAGCCGGTCCAGCAGCGCCTCCCGGAGGTAGCGGTCCAACCCCCCGCCGTGTTCGCTCTTCTCCCGGAAGATCCAGGCCCCGGCGAGGAATTCCTGAAAGGAGAGGTGAGAAAAGCGCAACACCCCGGCCTCCGGCGAGATCAGGAGCCCCGCGCGCACCAGGAAGAAATGGCGCAGATGGGGAATCTCCGACTTCGTGAAATGAAGCGGGCAGTAGTCTTCCTTGAGCCAGTCGGCAAGCCAGTGGTCGAATTCGTCCTCGGTAAGCTGGAGGTGAAAGGGGCTCTTCTCCCCGGCAGGGGCGGCGCCGACCCGCCGATGGTGGAGGTCGAAGGCGAGCCGCTCCAGCACCCGGTGGCGATCTTCCGGATCGAAGGCAGGGCCGATGACCCGGGTCTTCCTCTCCTGCCGTTCCTTGGCGGCCTCCAGGACATCGAGATAGGCCTCCACCATCTGCCGATAGGCGCGGATGAAGGAGTTGGGCAACTGCCCCTTGACATCATGAACATAGGTGAGGATGGCCAGATAGATCGGGCGTCGCTGGATCCGCTGGAACCCCGGGTGATCCCGGAGGACGGCGATAAGCCGCTTTCCCTTGGTCTCCCACGGCAGGGTATCGTTGGGAAAACGGGCCTGAAACCAGCGTTGGATGTAGTTCTCCACCTGATCGTCGCCAAAGGGGCGGAGAAACCGATGCGTGAAGTCCGGCGGCGGCGGGACCTCCTCCCTGGCCGGAGCGGCGGTCCCGGTCGGGTAAACCTCGCGTCGCCATATCGCCCGCCAGAGCCGCTCCCGGGGAGCGGTGTAGGGGAGCCTCTCGAAGCCGACCGGTCGCCCCGTGACCAGGATCACCGCCCGGGGATAGCGCCCGGCAAAGGCATAGACCAGCCGCCGCAACCGCCGCCGCTCACGCGGGCCGATCTCGTCGACACCGTCGAAGGCGACGATCGCCCACCCCCGCGCCAGGTAATATTTGACCGCATCCAGATCGATCAGCCCCGCCCATTTGGAAGCCCCGTGGACCCGTTCCGCCCAGCGTGCGAGAAAATCATCGGTAGTCCGGACCCCCTGCAGATTCAATTCCCGCAGGATGAAGGGGAGGACCATCCGCCGCCCCAGGGAGGTGCTGAAGGGATTGTACCCCCTGCGCGAACAACCGTCGGCGATGACCCGCACCAGCGCCGACTTCCCCGAACCGGGATCGCCGGTGATCACCAGCCGCCCCCGGACCTCCAGCGGCTCCGCTTCCGGGCTCCAGGAGATGAGGAGATCTTCCAGTTCATCGCCGGGATTCGCCGCCATGCGTTCAGCGAAATCGGGCTCCCCGGGCCTGATATCCCGCTCCACGAAGCGTTCCGCCACAAAGATCGAAAGGAGCGCCATGGGAGTGCGCTGATTGGCGCTGGCCACCCCGGCAAAATCGGCCTCGGCGAAGGTCGCCTCCAGGTACTGGCGATAGGCGACCAGCCATCGCCGTTGTTCAAGGGAATCGGTCATAGGACTCATCCAGTACCCGGCACTGATATTATTCTGGATGAGTTGCTTCAACCGCCGACGGCGCAGTAGGTCCATCCGGGAGCTCCTAGATCAAATAGGGGCGGATGGCGATGGATCCTGCGGAAAATTGGAAGGCAGCAAAGAATCGGGCACGGAACCGTTTGATGGCCCCTTCCTTCCAAAGCCTGGCCCGCAGACGGTGGTAGCGTTCATCTTCCGCTTTCCCCTCCGGCCCTCCGGTAACCGGCCCACTGGAGAGCAACGGTGTCTCCAGGTTGCGATGGAAGAAACTTCTGAGGGCATTGTCGGGGAGATCGGCAGAAACATCGGCGGTTTCAAGTTCCCGACAATATTCGACCAAGAGATCCTTGATCTTCTCACTCCCCGAGATCTCGTTCGACCCCTTCGATACACGGTCGGCAAGTCCGCCGATGGCCTCCTCGACAAACTCGCCCCCGGTCACCAGGAGTTCGTAGATATCCGGGGCAAAGACCCGCAACCAGTGGACGACCACAACCCGCCCCGCCACCTCCGTCTTCCCCAGATCCAGCCCGACCTCCAGCAAAGGCTTGATGGCCGTCAGGCTGTTGATGAACGTCTTGATCGAACGGGGATTCGCCGGCAACAACGGCAGAACCGAGGAAGCCGCGAAGCTCTCCGGAAAATCGGCCCCGCGCAGGAGACAACCCAGAAACTCTTCGAGGTGTTCCGTTGCAGGATGGGGCAGATGGAGACGCGCCTGGAAGAGTTTTTCCACATAATCCGCCGCCTCGGCGGGGGCATAATTCCCCACTGCGGCAACCGCCCGCTCCACATGGATCCGGTCCAGGGCAAAAACGAATACGCAGAAATCGCTAGAGAGATAGAGCTTGATCGCCTCCAGGAGGGCAAAGACCGCCCGATCGTCGCAACGGTCGAGGTCGTCGATGAAAATGACCAACCGGGCACCCTTCGACTTCTCTTCATCCCCGGGGTTCACCACCCCCTTGATGGCCTTCTCGAACTGTTGCTGAAACCGCTCCGCCTCCACCGGCGCCGAAAAGGTGGCACGAAGGCGCCGCTCCTCGGCCCCCTCCAACGCCGAAACGATCCCTTTTCCCGCCGTGCTTCTCACACCCAGGATCAAGCCGGCGGCAAGGTCAGCCAGATGGCCAAACCCCCCCAGAGCCGCCTCGAAAGCCACCTTGGCCTGCCCCGTCAGGTCGAGCCTCCCGCCCAGGAGACTCAACTGCGCCCGGATCTCGTGCAGCAGGGGTACCATGGGGTTGGCCTCTCCCTGGTATTGCCAGGGGTTGAACCAGACCGCACGGACCATCCCCGAGGATACCGATTTCCCGGGGGCCTTTCTCTTTCCGGAGGAACCCGACCCCGCGTTATCGGTCCCGCCCTTCGTGACCTCGGGATGGTCATCGATTTCATTCTTGAGGTACTGAAGAATCGAGGTCTTGCCGGCGCCCCAGCGCCCGCCGATCGTCAACGAGAAGGGAGGGTCGACCTCCCGAATCAGGGTGAGGGCCTGGTGCGCAAAGGGGGCATAGCCCAAGGCGTCGATCTCCAGGGTCGGCTGGTCGTTGGTGAACTTGGCCATAGTCCCAAACCCTTTCCCGTCGTTCTCCACTGCGGAGGCGGTAACCGCTCAGAAGAGACCTGGACGAAAATATCATCCCCGTCATTTCAGGGGCTTCGCCCCCGAACCCCCACCGAGGGGGCAGGCGGAGCCTCCCC
>JADGCL010000130.1 GCA_015229005.1 Magnetococcales bacterium | reverse complement strand
GCTTCCCCGGCGTTCGCCCCGTGCCCGCCCGCCCTCCCCCCCCATTCCACCCCCCCCCCGATCCCCACCAGGAGACCGGACCGGTCTCGGCCTCCGCTTCCGCCGCCGGCTTTCCCTCCCCGCCCACCTTCCTCGCCTCTACCTGCACCGCAGAGGTGACCGAATCCGCTGCCGAACTTCCGACCGAACTCCCCGATTCCGCCGGCGGTCCCCCAGCCGAACTACCCGATTCCGCCCGCGTCATGGGGGATTCAGGGGAAGGTGGCGGCTCCGCCGCCATCACCGCCTCCGACCGGAACGGCGGAGCAGCGGCGGGCATGAGCGGTTCCGCCCGGCGTTGCTGCCCCCCCTCCCACTCCTGGAGTTCCCGCCGGGGAACCTGCTGGCAGACCTCGACCCGTTCGCTGCCGGATTCGAAGATCCCCTGACCGTGTTTTTCCCCCTCGCGGAACTCCCCTTCGTAGCGGGAGCCGTCCGGCCACAGGAAAACGCCCCGACCATGCCGCCGGCCATCCCGGAACTCCCCCCGATAGACCGCCCCCGAGGGCCAGCGGAATTCACCGCTGCCGGTGCGGGAATCGGCGACGAAGTCCCCTTCGTAACGCGCTCCGTCCGGCCAGACCTGCACCCCCCGACCATGGCGTTTGCCGTCGACGATTTCCCCTTCGTATCGGCTTCCGGCAGGCAATTCCAGCCTCCCCTGACTCTTTCCCGTCTGCCCCGATGGGGTGAGACATCCCGGGAGGACAAGGAGAAGCGCAATCCCGCACACGAGGAGCCCCCGGGTGCGTCTCCACCCCGGTCCCAGCTCGACACTCCCGGAAACCGACCGGTCTCCCCACCGTGACAGAGCCCTCACCACAACCACCCCACCCTTTCCCATGCCGGAAGAGAATCACCATCCGTCCTGCCGCCGACAGCATCGCCCGATCCCCCCGCGGCACACCCGATCAAGGTCCGCAAGACCGCCTCTCGCAATGCCGGTTCCAATCCCTCGACACCGGCGCGGATCCTGGGCAACCACCGCTCCCAGGAAAACTCCCCGTCGGGTCGGGCAATCGGGCTCTCATTGCGCCACGGGGAGTCCTCCCCGGCATCCAGGCGGTCCTGAGAAAAGAGCCCCTGCCGCCAGGTGAGAATACCCTCCTCCGGCCTCCCCCGATCATGACAAAGCTGAAAGGCCAGGAGGGCGCCATCCGCTCCGGTCCACACAAAGAGATCAAAGGTGGCATCCTGAAACCAGCGGCGCCGACCGAAGGGGGTCAAGACCCTCCCGGCGGTGACCTCCCGAAGCATGCTCACCCCCTCGCCAACCGCCGCCTGGCCACCCGGTCCATGAAGAGACCGTAGAGCAAGGGTATCAGAAAGAGCGTCAAAATGGTGGAGAAACCCAACCCCCAGACGATCGAGGTGGCCACCGGGCCCCACAACAGGGATTGCCCCGCCAACCCGGTCGCCAGAGAGAGGAGGCTCGCCACCGTCGTGAACGAGGTGACCAGGATCGAAACCAGGCGCCGCCGTCCGGCCCAGAATATGGACTGGACCACCGAATGCCCCGCCTCGCGCCGGTCATTGGCCGCAGCGACCATGACGATGGCCGAGTTGACCGCAATCCCCGACAGGGCTACTACCCCGTACAGAGTGTAGAGACTGAGAGGGTGACCGTTGATGAAGAGACCGAAAACCACCCCGGTGAAGGCCATCGGCACCGTGACCAGGATGATCAACGGCTGAAAATAGGAACGAAACTGGGTCCCGAGGATCGTGTAAATCAAACCGATCCCCATGAGAAAAAGGACGAAAATGTCATCAAGGCTCTCGGTGATGTCGTCCATCACCCCGGAAAAATCGAGGGAAACCCCGGGAAAACGCCCCTGAATCTCCCGCCAATGGGTCATCACCCGAGTATTGGCCTGAAGGATGTCCAGCCGCAACAGATCGAGATCGGCCTCGACGCCGATGGTCCGTCGGAAATCATGATGGCGGATCTGGCCCGCCCCCTGGCGACTCTCGGCACGGGCCAGGTGGCCGAGCGGAACGCTCTCACCGGGGACCAGGGCCACCGGCAAATGCAGGAGATCCTCGATCTGCCGCATGGGCCGGGGCTCCGCGAGTACCCGGACTTCCCGCTTCTCCCCCCCCTCCTGGAAAGAGGCCACCACCTCGCCATCCCCCATGAGGCGCAGGAGCCGCATCACCGTCGCCGGCGACACCCCTGACCGCTGGATCGCCGCACCGTCCGGGACCAGCGCCAATTCCCAGCGCCCCTGGGTATCGGTGTCAACGATATCGGAGACCTCGGGCATCGTCCGGAGAAACCCCTTGATGGCCTCGACCGCGCCCCGAATCTCGGCAAAATCATCGCCCCGGACCTTGATGTTGACCGGCTTCGAAACCGGCGGCCCGCCACTCATGCGTTGAAAGCTGATCGAGGCCGCCCCCGGCACCGAGGTCACCTCCGGGCGCATCGCCTCGATGATCTCCCCCGGGGTGCGGTAGGGCCGATGGGCCTTCTCCAGACTCACCATCACCTGCCCGTAACGATCCCCGAAGAGCGGTTCGGTCTCGGTGAACATCTGCCCGGCATAGGCCACCACTGCCCGCGCCTCACCAGGGCGAAGGGCACCCCGCACCCGCTTCTCCACCTCCTCGACCAACCCCAGGCTCCGCTGCAGACTCATCCCCGGAGGAGCGGTAACGTTGACGTAGAAGAGCGGCAAGGGATCCATCGCGAAGAAATCGACCCGAACCATGCCCGCCGCCACCAGCCAGGCGGCAAGAACGAAGGGAAGGAGACAGAACCCGAGGGAAAGACGGGGACGGCGCAACACCCCGACCAAGGCCCGGCCATAGGCGTGACGCAGCCGGTACTGCACCCGATTGCGCCAGAGTTGGAGACGGGAGGTGGTCGACAACGCAAGACGCCAGGCCACCACATGCGCCGGCAGCATCCAGAAGGCCTCGACGAGGCTCAAGACCAGGGTCAACGTCACCACCAGGGGAATCACCTTCATGAACTGACCGAGGATCCCCGGGAGCAGCATGAGCGGCAGAAAGGCCGCCATGGTGGTCAACACCGCCGTGGTCACCGGGATCGCCACCTCCCGCAACGCCTCGATCGCCGCCGTCAACCCCGTCATCCCCTGGCGCAGCCGCAAATGGATCGCCTCGATCACGACGATCGAGTCGTCCACCAGCATCCCCATCGCGATCACCAGCCCCAGGAGGACCATGACGTTGAGCGATTCCCCTCCCGCATAAAGGATGGCAAAAGTCCCCATCAGCGCAAACGGAATCCCCAGCGAAATGAGGATCGAACTCGTGAGCCCGAAAAACAGCCAGGTCACCAAAAAGACGAGGAGAAGCCCGGCGATCGCATTGTCGCCCATGATCGTCAGGGCGCTCCGCACCAGCTCCGTCTGGTCGTCGGCCAGAAACACCCGGACCCCCGTCACCGACTCCAGGCGGTTGCGTCCTTCCACGTACTCCCTGACCCGGGCCGTCAGCTTCAGCGAGTTCACCATCGCCTGCTTGGTGACCGCCAAAAATACCGCCGGACGCCCCTCGAACCGGGCGATATCGACCGGCTTCTTCCGCCCCTGGACCACCTCCGCAACCTCACCCAGGGTAACCTCGCCGCCGATACCCGGCAGGGGCCATCGGGCAACCGCCCCAACCTCGGCGGTGGTCCCCTGGGTGCGGAGGAGCCAGGATTCCTCCCCCACCTCGACAGTGCCGCCGGAGAGATCGCGAAAACGGATCGCCAGGAGATCCGCCAGGGCCGTCGGGGCAACCCCGAGGCCCTCCAGCCGCTCCGGGCGAAATTGGACCTGGAGTTCGGGTTCGGCCAACCCGACCGGCAGGACCGAGCCCACCCCCTTGAGCCGCTCCAGATCCTCCTTCACCTGACGCGCCTGCCGCCGCAAATTCTCGTCGTCGGCCTGCCCCTGGACCACCACCGAGGCCGTCGGAAAGGCGTTGGCAGTGGTGATGTCGATGATCAGCGGATCCTCGGCCCCCTCGGGCAGATCCCGCTCCTTGTTCTGGATCTCCCGCCTGAGGTCGGCCAGACGCTTGTCGAAGTCCCGGGAGGCGAGTTCCTCGAACCGCACCAGGATACTCGACATCCCCTGGCGACTGTTCGAGGCGGCAAAACGAATGTCGTCGATCTTTTCCACCGCCTCTTCCAGAGGGTCGGTCACCAGCCGCTCCACATCCTCGGCCGAGGCGCTGGGAAAGGGGGTGGTGATGCTGATCCAATTGAAGCTCATCTCCGGATCCTGCTGTCGCGGCAAAAGCCCGTAGGAGAGCCCCCCCAGGGAGAGAACAAGGAGAAAGACCAGCGTCGCCAGGACGTGATTGCCAAGAAAGCTCCGCAGCACCGGTCAACCTCCCGCCGCCCGGGCGGTCGGCGCCGCCTCGCCGTCACCCGAACCGACCCGGTCGGGATCCCCGCCTCCGGCCCCCTCCCGTCCCGGTTCGGGAATCGACCGAACCGGGACCCCCTCCTGCAACCCCTCCCGTCCGGCGACGATGACCTT
>JADGCL010000012.1 GCA_015229005.1 Magnetococcales bacterium | reverse complement strand
AGTGTTCCCCGCGGGGGGGGCCCCGGGCCGGAAGCCGGGGGGGGGAGGATTGCCGAGAGGGAGGCGGGGGGGGGGGGGTGCTTTCCCGGGTTGAAAGGTCCATGGATGGACTTTTTCGACGGTCTGATGAGTCGGGGGATTCGGCGCGGATGGACCAGGAGAGAGCTCAGCCACGTCTGGTGGATGCTGGCGGCGAGTTGGCGACGGCGGGCCAGTTGGCCTCTGTCCGTGCGGTCATGAGTGTCGCCCTGGATGCCATGGTCCTGGCCGATGAGCAGGGCAGGGTCGTGGAGTTCAACCCGGCGGCCGAGACTCTCCTGGGGGTCTCCCGGGAGAGCGCCCTGGGTCGGGATATCGCCGAACTCATTGTTCCCCCCTCTCTGCGGGAGGCCCACAGCCGGGGGTTTCGTTCCGTCATGAATCGGATGCAGGTCCCCTATTCGTCGGGGACGCATCGATTCAAGGTCCATGCCTTGGACGGGTCCGGTCGGGAGGTGGATCTCGAGGTCAGTCCCTCCCTGATGTTTTTCAATGGGGCCAGGTATTCGTTTGCCACGATTCGTGATGCCACGGTCTCCCGGCAGCTTTCGATGGCCCTTCTGGGAACGCTGGAGGTCGCCGAGGCGGTTCATCGTGAGAAGGAGGTCGAACTCGAAAAGATCAATCGGGCCAGCGAGGCCGTTCGATTGGCGTATAAGAATCAATTGTTGGCCACCTCCTTGTTGGAATTGGCCCTTGAATCGGGGTCCTTGTCCGAGAAGTTGAAGATTGCCATCGAGGCCGTTGTCGCCACCTTTCCGGATAAAAATCGGATCGATTGTGCCATCTTTTTGTTGGAGACCTCTTCCGGTCAGTGGCGCCTGGCGGCGAAGACCGATTTTTACAGTCTGTGTGCCATAACCGGAACGCATCTGGTCGAGGGGATGCATTTGTGTGGGCGGTCGGTGGCCGAAGCCGACAGGGCGTTGTTCCAGGATTCCGTTGCTCCCATGCCGGGTTCGGGCCCGGATCGATACGTTCACCATTGCGCTCCGATCATTTCCGGTGGCATCGACCTGGGGTTGTTGGCTCTGTGTGTCCCCGGACCTTGGCTGGATAACGACCAGTTCCGCCTCTTCGTCGACACCGTCCGGTGGACTTTGGCCAATATCATCAGCCACACCCAGCGGGCGGAGTCGCTCAGGGAGGCCATGGAGAAGGCGGAGTCGGCCAGCAGAGCCAAGACCGAATTCGTCTCCAACATGAGCCACGAGATCCGGAGCCCCCTCAATGCCATCATCGGCATGTCGGATCTGCTGCTGAACACGCGGCAGTCCGAGGAAGAGGCCCGGGAGATGCTGGTGACGGTGCATTCTTCTTCCCTGGCGCTTCTCGATTTGATCAATGGCATTCTGGATCTCTCCAAGATCGAGGTGGGCCGGCTGGTATTGGAGTCGGTCTCTTTCGACCTGGTCGGTCTTGTGGAGAGCGTCTGCGAGATGGTGGCCTTCAAGGCCCATCGGAAGGGTGTCGATTTTTATTGTTATATAGCTCCCGGTTTGCCGGCGACCTTGATGGGCGATCCCCTTCGCCTCAGGCAGATTTTGATCAATCTGATCAACAATGCCGTCAAGTTCACCCAGAGGGGTGAGGTCGTCGTCGTCGTCGAACGCGATTTCTGGGATGTGGCCGGTCAAGACCGGGTCCGGCTGCACTTCCAGGTCACCGATACCGGGATTGGTATCTCCAGGGATCAACAGGCCATCATCTTCGATGATTTTTGTCAGGCGGATGGTTCCACCACGCGGAAATACGGGGGTACCGGTCTCGGTCTGACCATTGCGCGGCACCTGGTGCGCCTGATGGGGGGACAACTCCAGGTGGAGAGTCGGGTTGGCCACGGGAGTCTTTTTCATTTTTCCCTGGTGATGGGGATCGCTCGTCGGAAGCGTGGTCGAGGGGGAGATTCCGAGGAAGAGGGACGAGGCGGTCATTCGTGGCCGGAGCGGCGGAATGGGCAGGGTGAGCGCCTGATGGCCGAGACTCCTTTGCGCGGGATTCGGGTATTGCTGGGCGACGCCCATGTTACCGGCAGGGGTATTCTGAAAGAAATTCTTGTTAACCTTGGGGCCCGCGTCAGGGCGATGAGGGACTGGGGCGCCCTTGAAAGGGAGATCGAGGCAGCGAGGGAAAATCCCTACGATCTTTTGATACTGGATGATGGCCTGTTGTTGGGAGACGATTCTCCGACAGGGGACTCCTTCTCCGACTATCGTGGCAAGGTGGTGTTTCTGCTTTCCTCTCACCTGAATCTGGCGGACCTTGGGCTCGGTCCGGCGTTTGGGGGTGCGGGTATCCTGAAAAAACCGGTTCGGAGGTTTCGTCTGCTGCATCGGCTCCGTCGGATCGTGGCCCCGGACGAGGAGGCGCCGGATGGTTCGCCTGGGCGGTCTCTTTCCAAGGCCGGTTCTCCCTCCCTGAACATTCTCCTGGTCGAGGACCTGCCGGACAATCAGAAGTTGGCCATTGCGGTCCTTGTGCCGGAAGGACATCGGGTGACCGTGGCGAACTCCGGTATCGAGGCCCTGACGAAGCTCTGCGAGTCGGCCTTTGATCTGATCCTGATGGATCTGCAGATGCCGGAGATGGACGGCTTCGAGACCACGCGGCGTATTCGATCCTCGTTGCCCGGGGGGGTCGTCGATCCGGGGATTCCGATCATCGCGGTGACGGCCATGCTGACGATGAACGATGTGGGGATGCTTGCCGAGAAAGGGATGAACGGGCTTTTGTTGAAGCCCTATCTGCCCCGGCAACTGCTTGAGGTCATCTCTCCCTTTCTCCGTCGGCAGAGTCCTGGACCCGGTGTCTCCCCGGTTCTTCTCCAGGCGCCCGAGAGGGAGCTGCCGGAGGGGGAGCTGGAGGCGGCGCGGCGTGTTTTTTCCCGGGAGTTTCGTTCTCACGCGAGTCGGCTCTCCAGGGGGGTGACCCGCCGGGATGTGGGCATGGTCGTTCACGAACTTACCTGGTTCCAGTCGATGGCCTCTCAAATCGGTGCGCGACGGGTTGAATCCCAGGCCATTCGCCTGCTGGGTCAGGTCGAACTGGAGGCCTGGGAAGAGGTCCTGTCCATGTTGCCGATATTGCGGATGAACGTTGATGCGGTGGTCGCTTTTCTCAATAGCGAGGGGGAAGTCCATGAAGATCTTGATTGCGGATGACGAGTTGGTGAACCGGAAGCTGCTGCGGGACTACCTCAAAGCCTTCGGCCATTGTGACATGACGAGTGACGGCAAGGCGGCTCTGGAACTCTTCATCGCGGATCTGGAAGATGGTGATCCCTACGATCTGGTATTGCTGGACATCGTCATGCCGGTCATGGACGGGCAGAAGACCTTGACCCGGATGCGGGCGGTGGAAAAGCGTCTTGCCCCGGAGGCGCGGGAGACGCCCATCATCATGGTCACCGGCATGGATTCCTCGCTTCAGGCGATGGAGGCCTATTTCAAGGGTGGCTGCACCGATTATTTGACCAAGCCCGTCACGCGCGACTCCCTTCTGGAAAAGTTGCGGAAGCTGCGTCTGATCGATGATGCGAGGGAGGGAGGGTGACATGGGGGGTGCCACGGCTTCAGATCGTAGGCGGGGCGAGCGGGTCTTCTGCGGTCTTCCCATGGAGTTCGACGGCTGTGCCGGGAATGCCCTGGATGTCAACGAAATCGCCGTATTCCTGGTCATGGCCTTTCCCTGCCCGGTGGTCGTCGGGCAGAAGGGGATCCTGAGGTTCGTTCTGGATGGCCGTCTGATCGAGGAGAGGGCTTCGGTGGCCCGGGTGACCAAGGCTGGGATTTCCGTCGTCTCCCTGGAGGAAGTCAGTATCTTTCCGAAGTTGATGGATTTTTCCAGGTCCGGCCTCAAATTCGTCGAGCATGGCGCCGGCAGGACCGTCGCCCATTTCCGTGGCGAGTTCGGCGCCAACTTTCTTGGCGATTTTCTGGGATTGTATGGCGACCGGGAACCGGGACGGCGCTATCAGTTCGATTTTCGCAACGTCACGGGAGTCTCCTCCTCGGGCCTGGCGATGTTGTTGCAGTTGGAGGCGGAAAACGGTGGTGGCAAGGACGATATCCAGATAGTCAACTGCAACAGAAAGGTTCTCAAACAGTTGGCGCTGTTGGATATTCCCGAGGTCGGCATTTCCATTCGTGTCGATGATTCACCCGGAGATGAAATCCGGAAGTTCGGTGTCACCATCGAACAGGGCCAGGACGGCAAGGAGATCGTGACGATTCGGATTGCCAGGATGTTTGATTATAATTGTCGGACGGAGTTTGCCAATATCTATCGGGGTGGCCCGAGGAACAGGGAATATATTCTCGATTTTCAGGATACGGTTCATGTGGGCAAGGCGGCCTTCGGGACGATGTTGCTGTTGAACCAGCACAATCGCGAGTCCCAGGCGAGGAATGTCAGGATAATCAATTGCAGCCCCAAAATCCGGGAAGCCATGGATTCCATGAAATTCGAGAGATTTTTTGATATCGAATGAGACGCTGTCGGTCGTTTGTTTGGGAGACGGCAGTTTTTGTCGAGGTATAACCGAGTCTTGTGATCGAGGGGCCTGCCATGTTGCCAGCCGATGCCGTGAAGCGAGATCTGTTCGTGCAGGAAGCCCGCAAGCGGTTGGCTGCCGCCTCGGTCGATCTGGGGTTTCTGGACGGTTCGCATCCGCTCGAGGTTTCTCATGCCCTGGAGAGGCTTCTCAGGACCTACCGGGGGGTCCGGGGTTCGTCCGCACTCCTCTACCTGGATCGGGTGACTCTCTTGAGCGAGCTTCTGGAGACCCTGGTCGAGAGGTTGCGGCAGGGATCCCCGGAGGAGTTCCCCTCTGCGCTCGCGGCGCTTGCGACCGGGACGGCCCGTCTACGCTCACTGGTGGAGGACCTCGATTCTGTTCCGACGGTCGGGGTCGAAGCGGAGGTGGAGGCCTTGCGTACCGCCATCGAGGGCTTCGCTCCGGTTGTATTCGGGGAGTTCGACCTGGGGCCCCATCGCCAGGGGGTGGCCCAGGCCGTCGCCCAGGGGCTGGAGCTCTACCGGATCGATCTGCCCCTGGGCGGGGATGGGGCAGCCCGGAAGGGGAAGTTCGATTCCCTCAAGGAGGAACTCTCGGTCGTGGGGTCGGTCATCGCCTCCCTTCCCGATCTGGGTGAGGAGCTGGTGTGGGATGCGGCAAGGAGCGAGAGGCAGGTCTCCCTGCTGTTGGCGACCGTTCTGGGGCAGGATCTGCTGATGGGCCTGACCCGGTTGCCTGCCGGGCAGGTCCGTTCCGTCCCTGTTCCCGATGGATTTCTCCCTGCCCTCCCCGAGGCCGGGTCGGAGCCGGCGGCGGAGGCCCTGGAAGCGGATTCTCCAGAGGAGAAGGGAGGTGTTTCCCTTGGTGGGGAGGAGTCGCCGCCGCTGGATGCGGAGAGCGGGGCAGCGGCGCCGGTTCCGGAAGCGGAGGCGGATGTCTTGGACGAGGCGGCCCGCGGAGAGACCGAGGAGGAACTTCGCCGCGCCCACTTCGCCGAGTTGGAGCGGGAACGTCAGACCCAAGAGGCGGAGGCGGAGCGGGTCCGGGAGTTGGAGCGGGAACGCCAGACCCGGGCGGAGCTGGCCCGGGCGGAGGAGTCGGAGCGACGCGCTCGGGAGGTTCGCCTGCGGCGGTTGCGCCGGGCCGCCGCCGGGGTGTTGGCCGCCGGTGTTCTTTTCGGCATCTATCAGCTCACGACCGGAGGACCGGAAGAGGGGGCTGGGCCAATTGAACAGGCGTCGGTCGACCCATCCGCTTCTGCCGGTGGTTCCCCTTCGTTGGACACCGCTTCGGCGGGTTCCTCTTCGGTAGATTCTCCTTCATCGGGTTCTTCTTCGGAGAGTTCCTTGCCGCCGGCGGTTGCGGAGAGGGGTGTCGGCGGGGATGATGGGTCCGGAGGGGAAGCGGTGGTTTCCCCGGCAGTTTCTCCGACGGTGCCGACGACCCCGGGGAAGGGGATCAGGACTGGTGGAGAGGCTGTGACCGAGACGGTGGAGCGCCCCGTGGAGGAGTCCTCTTCTGCGGATCCGGGTGGTGGGGCTGGACCGGAGGAGAAGGTCCCTCCCACAGGGGCACTGGCTCAAGCTGTCCACGAGGGGACCCCGGTCGTTACGGGTCTTGCCGAACCCCACCGGACCGGGGGGGTGGCGGTCTCCTCCGGCACTCTTGTCGCCCCCAGGGTACAGGATGAGACAATCCTGCCCCCGCCATCATCCGGAGTTCCCGTATCTTCGGTGGTTTCTGCGAGCGCGGATTCCGGTGTTTCCGGGAGCGAGGGTGGGGCGGGCATAGGTAGGGAGGGCGATGTCGTCGCGAAGGATTCTCCTTCCTCGACGGATATCGCCCCTCCGCCGGTCAAGGAAGTGGCGGCGGCCTCGACCTCCGGGGCCAGGGTGGCCAAGGTCCGATCCTCCCGACCGCCCCGGCCCGAGCTGGTCTCCTTTGCCCAGTGGCTGCGACCGATGAATCGGCTGCAGAGTCTTCCCTATTTGCAGCTCACTCCGGCCAAGGGGAGTCCGGCGGGGCGTTTGCTCTATTCTCCGGGGACCAACGGTGATCTTCGGTTTTCCGTGGCCCGGTTGATGGGGCATACGGCTTCGCGTCCCGGCGACACCTTCGTCCTCTCGCCGGAGACGATGAAGGAGCTGCGGGTGGTGTTCCAGGTCGATCCCGGGGAGGCCTACATGTTCCCGGTGGAGGCCAACGGCGATGCGACGATCCCGCGCACTTTTTGGGATCGATTTTCGGTGCTGAGCCGAAAGGCGGTGACCTTGAGCCGGGTGGTCGCCGACGATGAACGGGGTTTGCATCTTCGGGATTTGGTGGCAGTCTCGGTGAAATCCGTGCGCATGCGGGCCGTTCGTTAACCTCGGAGGCTTCTGGCCATGGCTGTTGGAACGACCTTTGCGGCCCCCCTGCCCCTCTCCCTGCCGATCCGACCGACCCGGGGGGCCGACCGGCTGGTGATCGTGGGTTTGACCAATTCCGGCAAGAGTGCCCTCTTCAATGCCATTGCCCGGACCTACTCGATGGTGGCCAACTATCCGCAGACAACGGTGGAGCCCAACCGGAAGCGGGTGCTGTTGAATGGTCGGGGGGTGGAGATCGTCGACACTCCCGGGATCTCTTCGCTGGTGGCGGTGACTCGGGACGAGGAGTCGACCCTGGAGGTTCTGCTTGGCGAGGCGCCTGGGCGAGTTCTCTTCTGTGGCGATGCGCTGCGCCTCAAGCAGAGCCTGATCCTCCTGGCCCAGGTTCGGGAGTTGGGCATTCCCACGGTCTTTTGTCTCAACAAGGCCGACGAAGCCGCGCGCCGCGGTCTCGTGATCGATACCGATACCCTCTCCCGAGAATTGGGATCGCGGGTGATCGAGACCGATGCCGCTCATGGTCACGGCCTGAGGGGGCTCCTGCAATATCTGGACGCCCCACAGCCGGTCGGGGGGCTCCTGCGTTACCCGGATCACCTGGAGCGGTCATTGGCCGATATCGGCGGTCTTTTCGCGGTCGAGAGCCGGCCCTCGAAGGGGCAGATTCTGCGGATGCTCATGACCCGGGAGGAGGAGTGTCGCCTGCTGAACCAGTCGGCGGAGGGGGATCGGCTCGCTCGGGTACGGGAGGCCATTCGCCAGGTCCATTGGCGGCAACCGCCGACGGTATTGCAAATGATGGTGTTCAACGCCCGTGAGGAGTGGGCCAACCACCTCTGTCGCCAGGTCGTCCACCGGTCGCTGATCTCGGTTGGAGCGGTGTCGCGCAATCTGGCCTGGGCTTCGCGGCACCCGGTCTGGGGGTGGCCGATCTTTTTTGCCATCGTCTGGCTCACGTTTCATGGCGTCGGGGTCCTGTCGCCGGGGATGGCGGGCCTCCTGGACGGGTGGATCTTTCAGCCCCTGGTCCGGGTCGTCGACGGCTGGGTCGCGCAGCCGTTCCTCAAGGATTTTCTCGTAGGCAACTTCGGACTCCTCACCATGGGGCTTTTCAACGCCATGGTAACGGTGGTCCCGATTCTGGTCGTCTTCTTCCTGATCATGAACGTCCTCGAGGATACCGGCTATTTGCCGAACCTGAGCGTTCTTGCCAATCGGAGTCTGGCGCCCTTTGGTTTGACCGGGAAGGCGGTGCTGCCCCTGGTCCTGGGGACGGGCTGCAACACCATGGCCACCCTGACGAGTCGCATCCTCGAGAGTCGCAAGGAACGTCTGATGGCGATTTTTTTGATCGCCCTGGGGATGCCCTGCGCGGTGCAGTTGGGGGTCATGATGGCGATTCTGGCCTCGCTGCCTTTTTCGGCGTTCGCGATCGTCTGGGGGGCGGTTGCGGGGAGTCAGATCGTATGCGGGGTTGCCCTGAACCGGCTGATCGGTTCCCGTCAGGGAAAGGGCTCGGAGTTCATTCTGGAATTGCCGCCTTTTCGCTGGCCGGACGGGTGGAATGTCATCCGGAAGACCTACCATCGGGTGAAGTGGTTCCTCGTGGAGGCGGTGCCGATGTTCATGGCGGCCGCCGTTCTGATGTTCTTCCTGGAACGGACGGGCTTGTTGGTCAAGATCAAGGAATTCCTCCATCCCGTGGTGACCGGTTTCCTTTCGCTTCCCGACCAGGTGACCGAGGTTTTCATCCTGGTCCTCTCCCGTCGCGAGGTGGGGGCGGTCTATTTCAAAGGTCTGGTCGATGGGGGTGGGTTGACCTTTCAGCAGACAGTGGTCGGGCTCGTGGTCATGACCCTCTTCATTCCCTGTGTCTCCAATACCATGATGATGATCAAAGAGGTCGGTCTGGGTTGGGCCGTTGGCATGAACACGGCGATCATCGCCCTGGCGGTTCTGGTTGGTGGCCTGGTCAACCTTCTTATGTGACAGGAATTTCCTTGGTGGCCTGACAATCATCCAGATACCAATAGCTGAAAGCACAGCAATTCCATCACACTCCAAGAGTGGCCCGTCAACCCGGCCGCCATGGCAGGCGTTCGGTGGCGATAGCGCCGGTCCTCGAGGGGAACCCGCAGAGTGCGCGGCCGCCAGCATCAAAAACAGTTAACGCAAGAAACGGCGTCGGCACTAATTATTGATTCCAATCTATCCACCTGACAGCCCAGGTCGATGTGGGCCAGGAGGGAAGAGAGAGAGTCAGGGGCCGAAAGTCGCCACCGGCAGGTGGAGTCGACTTTCAGAACCACCGAAACCGGTCTCGTTACCCATTGGAAACGTTGTGGAATTTCAGAGGCTCAACGGGAACACGGCGACAACGACGGAACCGGAGAGAACAGGGCAAAAACGTAGTGGCGGAAGAGGTGAGATTCGAACTCACGGACCCTCGCGGGTCGCCGGTTTTCAAGACCGGTGCAATAGACCACTCTGCCACTCTTCCGTTGCGACCCGTCGCATCCCCGCGCCTATTTTCTGACCACCAGCTCCCAATCCGGCCCCGCGACATCGGCAATCCCGGGACCGCCGGCGCGAATCAGGGCATGCAGAGAGGAGCGTCCCTGGTAGACGAGGCGGTAGAGCGCCAGGTTAAGGCTTACCTTCTTGATATACTCCCGAGTCTCGGTGATCGGAAAATTCTCGATGAAGACCAGAGGATCCTCCTGCTGTCTCTTCCCGAGATAACGGGCGGCTCGCCCCGGACCGGCGTTGTAGCCGATGAGCGAAAGGACGACATCGCTGTCGAACTTCCGCAGCAGCCTGGCCATGTAGGACTGTCCCAGGGAGAGGTTGTAGGCGGGACGCTGCAAGCGAACCGGGTTGGAGGACGGCAGGCCGATCAGGGCCGCCTCCCCCTTGGCCGTCGCCGGCATGAGCTGCATCAGTCCGGAGGCCCCAACCCAGGAGGCGGCCCGGTTCTGGTAGAGACTCTCCTGCCGGGTGACGGCCCAAACCACCTCCGGTTTCAACAGCCATCCCTGCCCCGGTTGCCAGGGGGGAAGCGGATAGAGTCCCTTCCACTCCTTTTCTCCCTGCCTGTCGAGAGAGGTGGCCGTGACCACCGCGTGGTTGGGGGCCCCATGACGGGCCGCGAGGCAAATCTCCTGCCGCGGGGTCAACCCCAGCCGCTTGGCGAGATCCTTGATGATCGGACCGTTGTAGTAGCTGCGGTCGACGGCCTCGAGGTGGCGCATATCTTCCTCGGCCTTCCGGAGTTCGGGAAGGTCCGGCAGTTGACACACCGTCGAGGGGAGGGTGAGGGGCGGCAGACCCTGATTGCGCTCCTCCAGGGCAAGAAGCCCGTAGAAGGTCTCGGGATAACGGGAAGCATAATCCAGCCACAACTCCCGCTTGACTCCAGAGGCTGCCAGGTCGGGATGGCGTTTCAGGAGCCAAGCGGCCATATAGGCCCCCTGACTGCGCCGATCACGACCAGGGGCCTCCAGAGCAAGACGAAGGAAGGCCTTCAGAGCTTCCTTGCGGTCACCGGTACGGTAGGAACTCCAGGCATAGATCCAGAGAGAATCCTCCAGGGTGCCGCCGGCCTCGTTGAAATTGGCGGCGAGCATCGCCTTGGCAGCCTGGGGATTGTCTGCGGAGTAGAGCAGCTCACGCCCCAGAATGTAGCGGATCTCCTGACGATCGGCAGCTCCAAGCCGGCGACCGACCTCGCTCTGCAACAGGGCCGCGGTACCACCGTGGCGTCCACTTTTCTGAAGGGCCTGGAAGCGGGCCTTCCACAACTCGGGGGATGTAGCCGCCCCCCTGTCCAGATGCTTGACCAGGCCATTGAAGACGGCATCGCTGTCGTTGACCGCAGCCAGAGCCAGAAAGTAGTCCTGTCGCGCCTTCGGGAGCAAACGCAGGGTCGCCTCCAGGGTCTTGCGATCCCCCTTCGCGGCCAGCTTCCGCGCCCGAGCCTCGTGATCCTCGGCGGTCATGCTCTGGAGAAACCGGTCCGCCAGCTTCTCCGCCCCGATCGGCAAAGGCGCCCCTTCCCGATAGTAGGTGCCCCACTCGCTCCGGGCCTCCTCGATGAGGCCATCCTGAAGCTTGAGCTTCAGGGAACGCATCTTGCCCGCATACTGACGCGGGGGGTGGGCACGGTACCAGGCGCGGGCCTGGGCATCGCTCCCGCTCCGGGTCAGGGTCGCCTCGTAATGGGGGGCGATACGGGCCATCTCCGGGTGATCGGGCCAGCGGCTGACGAAACGATGAAAGTCGGCGGCAGTTGCGGAATAGCCGGGATGGAACAGAATCTCCAGCTCCAGATAAGAAGCCAGAAGCTCGTCCCTGGGCCAGCGGCGATCGAGAAGCGTCGCGGGAACGACACCTCCCTCAAGGCTGGCGAAGAGGCGCTTGTATGCGGCAATGCTCCCCTCCCCCGGTCGACCCGTGGTCGAATCCAGGACAGGAACCTGCGCCTCCGGCAGGGAGGCGCTCCCCGTCAGGGTGGAGGGAAGGGCCACCGGGGCGGCATGTTGCCTTCCCGGCGCGACGGCCTGTTTTCCCTGGACAACCGCCTGCCGCTGCCCGGGAGGGCTCTTCTTTCCCTGGGCAACACTCCCCTTCCCCTGGGAGGCACTCTTCTTTCCCTGGGCATCGCTCTTCTTCCCCTGGGCAACGCTCTTCTTCCCCTGGGCATCGCTCTTCTTCCCCTGGGCGATACCGTGCTTTCCCTGAGGGGTGGCCTTCTTTCCCGTGGAAGTGGCTTTCGCCCCCTGAACAGAGGCCTTCTCTCCCAATACCGAGGCGCCCCCCCCCTGGGCCCGGGCAACCCCTCCGTCGAACAGGGGACGCCCCCCTCCGACAAAGAGGAACGCAAACAGCACTCCAAGGGTCGTAGCCAGAGGCGGCTTGGGCAACCTGAACCGGGGATTGAAACAGGAGAACTGGGTCATAGGTCGAACAGAGCCTCCGCAAAGGCCTTGGCTTCAAAAGGCCTGAGGTCGTCGAGACCTTCGCCCATCCCGAGAAAGCGGATGGGGATACCGAAGGTTTCATGGATGCCGACGACGACACCACCCTTGGCAGTGCCGTCGAGTTTGGTGACAATAAGCCCGGTCAATTGCAGATCCTGGTGAAACTGACGCACCTGGCTGAGGGCGTTTTGTCCGGTGGTGGCGTCGAGAACCAGCCAGACATCATGGGGGGCCAAAGGATCCAATCGCCCCAGAACCCGGCGGATCTTCTTCAGCTCCTCCATGAGGTTGCTCTTGGTGTGCAGACGCCCGGCGGTATCGGCGATAAGGAAGTCTACCCCTTTGGCCCGGGCGGAGGCGAGAGCATCGTAAATCACCGAGGCGCTGTCGGCCCCCTCTCCCTGGGAGATAACCGAAGAACCGGCGCGTTTGCCCCAAATGCCAAGCTGCTCGACGGCGGCCGCCCGGAAGGTGTCACCCGCCGCAAGGATCACCGATTTCCCTTTCGTCCGCAAAAGATTCGCAAGCTTGCCGATGGTGGTGGTCTTGCCCACCCCGTTTACCCCGACCACGAGGATCACATGCGGCCTTTCGACGCTCTCCCAGGTCAGGGCTTCCCCTCCCTGAAGGCGTTCGGTGACCACCTCCCGAAGGGCCTGGCGCAGCGTATCGGCATCAGCCTGAGGCTGGCGTTTGACCCGACCTGTGGCCTCCTTCAGAAGGGCCTGGGCAGTAGCCACACCGAAGTCGGAGGTGATCATGAGGTCCTCCAGCTCGGCAAGCAGTCCCTCGTCGATCGCCCGTCCCCGGATGAGACCGCCCAACCGCTCCGTGAATCCCTGACGGGTCTTGCTCAAACCCTCCTTGAGGCGCTTGAAAAAAGACATGGAACTCCTCTCTGGCCTTCGGGTTGCTCAATGCCGGTCGAAACCGGCCGCTTCGACGAGGCGTTCCAGGTTGCCCCAGAAACTCTCTTCACCACGATAGCCGGTGAAGCGATCGATCTCCTTTCCCTCCGGGGAGACGACGATGAAAGTCGGAACGGTGGTGAATCTTCGGGTAACCTCCCGAAGATCCTCGGGCGGGTGAAAGGGATCGACCACCTGTAGCGGCAACGACCGACCGATCCGGGTTTTCGGGTAGACCGGCGCGACCTCGGCCAGGAATGCCCGACAGTAGGGACAGGCGTCGGTGGCGATGACCACGAGCCTTCCCCAGGGTGCCCCGACCGGGTCCCGCCCCTCTCGAGCGGTCTCCGTTCGGCCACCATCCGTCGCCGCGATCCGCTCCGAAGAAGGCTCGGAAGCGGTTGCCGTTTCGGCTCCGGCGGGAGATGATCCCCAGAGGAGGAGACCCGCCAAAAGGGTGACAAGCCATGCGCAAACGCCACCCCCCCCGCTCCGGCGCCGCAACAGGAGGTGGCTTGAGGAAGAGAGGGAACCGGAGTAAAGACGCATGGGCAGACAGAACGGGAGGGTGATCGCAGGAATCAGTCAGGCAAGCCCCCGAACGCGGGCCCCCCCGACCGGACGCCATACCCCCCGGCAATATCCCGGGGGAAACGGAAACAGCAAGGCCTTGCGAGCGACTCGATCATGAACTCCCTTCGACTCTCGATCATCATTCCCACCCTGCAGGAGGAGGATAACCTGGCCCGGTTGCTCAAGCAAATTCGGCGCCAGAAAGGAATCGAGGTCGAAATTCTGGTGGCCGACGGCGGTTCCCGGGACGGTACCGAGGGAGTGGCCCGCGCCTTCGGCGCCCGCTGGATCGTCGCCGTCGCCGGACGGGGGCGGCAGATGAACCAGGCAGCGAAGGTCGCCGGAGGCGAGGAGCTTCTTTTCCTCCACGCCGACTCGGGGCTGCCCGCCGTCGCCAATTTTTTGGCCATAGCGGTCGCGGCCCTCGTCGAGGCGCGTGTACGCCTGGGGAGTGAGGCGGTGGCGGGACACTTCCCGCTGCGCTTCGCCACCACCCGCAAGAGGCTTGGTCGCCAACTCCGCTTTCACGAATGGAAGAGTCGGCTGAATCGTCCCTTCTGCGCCAATGGTGACCAGGGGCTCCTCCTCTCCCGCGCCTTCTTCCGCCAACTCGGAGGATTCGATGAGTCGTTGCCCTTCCTGGAGGATCTGCGACTGGGGGAGAAGATCCGGCACTCGGGTCACTGGGTCACCCTTCCCGGAGAGCTGGTGACCTCGGCCCGACGGTTCGAGGTCGAGGGATACGAAGTGCGGACTCTCCTCAATCTCCTCGTGGTCGTAGGCGCGACAACGGGTCTGCAGGCCTCCCTTTCGGAGTTGCCGGAGATCTACCGTCCGCACTCGGAATCACCGGAAATCTTCCGTCCGCACTCGGAATCGCCAGGAACCTGCCGTTCGCCCGTCGGCGGCAGTCGACCCCGGGAAGAGGGTGAACCACGGACCCGTATCGCCCGGTGCCTGAAGTGGCTGGCGGCAACGGTCGGTCGCCTTCCCCCGGGAGAGAGAATCCGCTGGTGGTACCGACTGGGAATAATGGCCCGCTCGCACGGGCTCTGGCAGGTTTTCCTCTGGCTCGATCTCAGGGTGGGCAGGACGAGGCTGGGGACGCGCCGGCCCTTCCTGGCCTTCCATGATCGCCTCCTCGCTCCCCTGACCCGGCTCGGGATTTTCGACGCGATGGCGGCCATCCTGCTCTACCTCGCGTTCCTGGGAAGCCGCTCTTGCCAGGGGCGGAGGCTATCGGAGAGGCTCTCCCATGGACCCTGAAGACGACCCCCTCCGGGCCCCCTATCTGGCCTACCACCAGGGCCGGTTCAAGGCGGCAGTCAACCGGTTTCATCGCGAACTTCAGGCCTCGGCGACCAACTCCCGGGAGGTCGCGGGGTCGCCTCCCCCACCCCTCCCGCTCCTGCTCTATCTCTTCGCCTTTTTCTGGTTGCGCCACGAAGTGGCAGACGACCATCGGGGAGCGATCCTCGCGGTTTCGCGCAACCCCGATCACGCCTACCTCGAAGGATTGTTGCGGGATGCGACGAGCGGCGCCTCCTTCGTCGAGGGCTACCTGCGCCATTGGCTCTCCTGCCCGGAGGAGGACCCCCGGGGCGAGGCAGTGCGCCGCTTCGTGGGGAAGAATGACGATTCCCTGACAGTAGCGGTGGCACAAACGTTGGAATCTTGGCAGAGGCTGGGGCGGTATCCGGCACCGCCCAGAGAACGGCGGCGGCGGCTCCAGGCACGGCAGAAACGGCGAATGGCCGAGGTCCTGGGGGAGAGCGACCGGGAGCGGCTGGCGCTGCTGGATGCCCTTCCACAGAATCTCGAAAAGGGAGGCGGGCGCTTCTCCAAACTGGCGATAGTCCCGCGATATTCCTGCCCCGAGAGCTGCCGCCACTGCCTCTTCGTCTGGCGTCCGCCGCTCCGGGCAACCTGGGACACCGAGGCCATGCTTCGGCTGGCAGGGGGGATCACGGACAATCTCCTGTTCACCGGCGGCGATCTGTGGGGGGATCGGGAACTCTTTCACCGTGCGGTGACAACAATGGGGTCGGTGGTCACCTTCGCGATCCTCCTCAACGGCTCCACTGCGACAACACCCGGGGCGGCACGGGCGCTGTTCCAGGGCCTGGCGACGGCACTGCTCGCCCGTTCGCGAAAATCCCGGAAGGCCCAAATCCTTCTCCAGGTCAGTTTCGACGAGTTCCACCAGGAGATCGTCGTCGATCGTCGAGGAGACCTGGCAGAGCGGATCGCAGTGGCCAACATCGCCAATCTGGTGGAAGCCTCCGTCGCTTTTCCCGGCATCCAACTGGTGCTGCTGCACAAACAGAATCGGCTCAATTTTTCCGAGGCCCTCTTCCGCCAGGGGGTGGTGGCGCGGCTGATCGGGACCCTGGCGGCGCGGGGACGGCGGCTCAGAGTGGAGACCATCGGCTGGTCGGCGCACTCCAAGGCCGATCCGGTGATACCAGGACGCATGGGGCCGGTCATCCGCGAGGCCCTGTTCGTCCTGGCAGATGCCCCTACCCGCCCGATCGCCTTCTTCAGCTCGATCATCGATGCCATGGGGCGCGGGAGTTTGGTGGATCGATCGGAGTATGTGGCGGAGCGGGAATCGTTGGCGGCCTTCGTCGACCATGGGGTGGTACCGGCAGAGGCGTTCGATACCGACCTGATGTTCGGGACGGATGGGAAAGTCACCCTGTTCGCGGCCAATCACTACAGCCTGGGAAACGTCGCGACCGAAGGGTGGGAGCGGATCCTCGGACGGTACCGGGCCGACCCGTTGTTGCCCCTGCTCAGGAACTTCGACAGGAGGATCCTGGAGCTCTACCGGCTGAGCGGCGGCGATGTGGCCACCCTGGTGGCACGAGCCACCAGCCCGCACCACCTGTGGTACCGGCTGACGGCAAGTGCCGAACGGCGGCTGGCCATGACACGGCTGTGCCTGGCCGCGACAGGAGAACCCGGATCGGCAGGGGGGAAAGGGAATTGATGCGATCGGCATCCCATCGGTAAACAGGCTGATGGAATCCCATCCGCATCCCGACCCGAAATGACGGCCCGATAATTGCGTTCGGGCAAATAGCCTCGCTATCGGCGTCATCACCCCTCCCCCGGCAACCTGCCGGCTCGATCCTGGAGTTGGAAACATGGCATTCCTGGTGATCCTTGGGCATCTCCTGGTCGGAATGGTGATCTTCGACCGGCTGTGGCAATCGGGTTGGCTCCCGGAGACCTCCGTGGCCGACTGGCTCGTCGATCATCTCCCGGAGTGGTCGGAAGCGGTGGCGCATGCCGGACAATCGTCGGTCCTTGTCGTCGGAGCCGGGGCCACTTGCACCGTTTTCGCCCTCCTCTTCTGGCCGGTGGCACTCCCCTTCATGCTGATCCCGGTTCGCTGGCGTTGGCTGTAGCAGCCCGTTGATAAACGGGCTGCGCCGGCCAGGGATGGCCGGCCAAATTCAACGGGATGGTGTAACCCGTTGAATTTGTGAGGGAAGGCAAAACTGTGTTTTGCCTTCCCGGGTTGAAAAAGTCCATGGATGGACTTTTTCAACAGACTGGTAGACCGGATCATCCCCCATCCGGAAGGGTCGTGAACCATGCCGCATCTGGGAGGAAGGTATCTGACCGAGGTGGAGTTGGCGGACGCGGGATTCCGGCGCCTGGGAAGAAACATCCGCATTCACGAACGGGCAAGCATTTACTGCACCGAGAACATCGTGTTGTGGGACAACGTCCGGATTGACGATTTCACCGTGGTGATCGCCACCGGCGGGGTCGAGTTTCGTTCCTACAGCTACCTTTCGGCCGGTTGCTACATCGGCGGAACCAACGGCATCCTCTTCGGGGAGTTCACCACCCTGGCCCCCCAGGTCAAGCTCTTCTCCTCCAGCGACGACTACTCCGGGGGATCGCTCACCAACGAGGTGGTCCCGCAGCGCTACGTCGAGCGGGATCGCGGCAAGATCGTCCTGGGCAAACACGTCATCATCGGTGCCGGAAGCGTCGTCCTCCCGGGGTGCGAATTGGGGGATGGGGCCTCCATCGGCAGCCTGTCGCTGGTCAATCGCAGTCTGGAACCATGGGGCATCTATGCCGGGGTCCCGGTGCGACGGCTGAAAGCCAGGCAGCAGCGGGTGCTTGAACTTGAGGCGCGGGTGCGTCAGGAGGAGACAGGGCAGGGGTAATACCACCGCCCCCGCCGATCGCTCGGGTCGCGACCAGATTGCGCACCGGCGCCTGTTGCGACTCCACCATTGCGCTCCCTCATCCAGGAGGAGGTAGCGCATCCTTGGGCGGGGGAAAATCCCGGGCCGCCGCAGCCTCGGCAGCCACGATCTCGCCGGTGTGGCGGGCGATCATCAACTCTTCGTTGGTGGGGATCACCCAGGCGGCCACCGGACTTCCCGGCGTCGTCAGGCGCGGCCCGCCGGCGGCGTTGGCGGCGACATCGAGTTCGATTCCCAACCAGCGGCACCCCGCCAGGACCCGCCGCCGGATCTCGGCGGAACGTTCGCCGATCCCGGCGGTGAAGACCACCGCATCCAACCCCTCCAGGGAGGCGGCCAAGGCCCCAAGGGTCTGCTGGATCCGGTAGACGAAGAGATCCACCGCCTCCCGCGCCGAGGCCTCACCGCTGGCGAGGAGGATCCGCATGTCGTTGGAGATCCCCGACACCCCCTTCAAACCCGACTGTTGGTAGATGAGTTTCTCGATCGCGGCAAGGGACCACCCCATGGTCGAGGCGAGATAGAGGATCACCCCCGGATCCAGGGAGCCGCAGCGGGTCCCCATGGGCAGGCCGTCGGCGGCGGTGAATCCCATCGAGGAGTCGACACCGCGACCGTTTTTCATGGCACACATACTCGCACCGCTTCCCAGGTGCGCCACCACCACCCGCCCGATCGCCGCCTTGGGATCGACCGTCGGCATGACCCGGGCGATATACTCGTAGGAGAGGCCATGAAAGCCGTAGCGGCGAATCCCGGCCTCGGTCAACGTCCGGGGCAGCGGGAAGATCGCGGCCTCGGGACGTTTGTCGGCGTGAAAGGCAGTGTCGAAACAGGCCACCTGCAACAACCCCGGATGCAACCGCTCCATGGCCCGCAGGCCGGCGAGATTGTGCGGCTGATGCAGGGGCGCCAGCGGCGAAAGCCCGGCCAGGAAGTCGATCACCTCGGCATCGACCCGCACCGGTCGGCGGAAGCGGGTGCCCCCGTGGACGACCCGATGGCCGGCGGCGGCGACCGTCGCCCGTGGCGCCAACCACTCCAGGAGATGGCCGAGGCAGGCCTCGTGATCCTTGCCCGCACTCGGCAGGGGGACAGCGGCGACCAGGACCCCCTCGCCTCCGGCGGCGGAAAAACGCGGCTCGGCGCCGATTCCTTCGATCTGCCCGTGGAGCGTCTGCCGGGGATCCCCCTCTCCGGGCTCGAACAGAGAGAACTTGAGCGAGGAAGAACCGGCGTTGATGACCAGAATGGAGGGATCGGACATGCGCTTCAGTCCTCTTCCTTCCGGGGTCGTTTCAGGAGATCCTTCCGCTGTGCATCCACCAACCGGGCGGCCACGGCGCAGGAGGCCAGGCGAACGCGGGCGGTATCGGCGCGGCTGGTCAGGATGATGGGCACCCGCGCCCCCAGGACCAGACCGGCGCTCTCGGCCTTGGCGTGGTAGGTGAGCTGTTTGGCGAGCATGTTGCCCGCTTCCAGGTCAGGGACCACAAGGATATCGGCATTTCCCGCCACCGGCCCGCCGATCTTCTTGGTACGGGCGGCCTCGACGCTGATGGCGTTGTCGTAGGCAAAGGGACCATCGACCAGGGCGCCGGTGATTTGACCACGATCGGCCATCTTGGCCAGGGCCGCGGCCTCGATGGTCGACGGGATGTTGGGATTGATGGTCTCCACCGCCGAAAGGACCGCCACCCTGGGCTGCTCGATACCCATGACGATGGCCATGTCGATGGCATTCTGGCAAATGTCGCGCTTGACCATGAGGTCGGGGAAGATATTGACCACGGCATCGGTGATGATCAACGGGCGGGGGTGATCGGGGATGTCCATGAGAAAGACGTGGCTGACCCGTCTCTCGGTTCTGAGTCCCTGGTTCTTGCGCACCACCTCGCTCATGATCTCGTCGGTATGCAGGCTTCCCTTCATCAAGGCGTCGACATCGCCGCTGCGGGCGAGACCTACCGCCAGGGAGGAGGCCTCGTGACTGTGTCGCGCATTCACCAGGCGAAAGCCCGAAATATCGACTCCGGCGGCCTCGGCGGCGGCCATGATCCTGTGTCTGGGGCCCACCAGGACCGGTTCGATCAGAGCCGCCTCCGCCCCCTGGACCGCCCCCAGGATCGATTCCCGGTCGCAGGGATGGACGACCGCGGTCCGGACCATCTCCAGGGGGGCGCAAGCCTTGATCAGGTGGTCGTAGCGCCAGTACTCGTCCAGATTTTCCGCAGGAACGCAGACGATGCCGTTGGCGTCATTCATGGTTGACTGCTCCTTAGGTTGGTATTGCCGCGATTCACACCAGGGTATCCAGGGCGACACGGACCCGGTCACGCCCCTCCTTCTTGGCCTGATAGAGCGCCCGGTCGGCTGCGGTCAGCAGCATTCCCGGGGAATTTTCCCGACTCGGGCGAGCGAAGGCGAGGCCGAGACTGACGGTGACATGACCGCAGACCGGGGAGGCAGCGTGTTCCAGTCCAAGGGCCGCCACCGCGGCGCGAAGGTTCTCCGCCACCTTGACCGCGCCGTCGACATCGACCTGGGGGAGGATGATGGCGAACTCCTCCCCGCCGTAACGGACGGCATGATCACCGGGGCGTTTCAGGGTCTGTTCCAGACAACGGGCGACGCGCTTCAGGCAGTCGTCACCGTCCTGGTGCCCGTAGGTGTCGTTGTAGAGCTTGAAGTGGTCGACATCCAGGAGGATCAGGGCGACGCTCCCCTCCGAGCGGGCGGCACGCCGCCACTCCTTGCCCATGAATTCCTCGAAATAGCGCCGGTTGGCGATACCGGTCAGGCCGTCCAGGTAGGCCATGCGCTCCAGGACGCGGTTGGCCTCGGCGAGTTTCTGGGTCACTTCGAGCAGCTCCATCTCCCGGGCCCGGCGGCTGGCCATCTCCTCCTTGAGACGCAGCGCCGAACGGACCCGGGCGTTGACCTCGACCGGGTTGACGGGCTTGTTGACGTAGTCCATCGCCCCGGCAGCGAAAGCCGCCGCGAGCTCCTCGACCCGTTCGCCCTGGGTGACGACGATGATGGGAATGCCTCTGCCCTCGGTCCGGTCGGTGATGAGCCGGCAGAGGGCCACCCCCTGACCATCGGAGAGATCGACATCGATCAGCAGGAGATCGACCTGACAGAGACGGCAATCGCCGCCATCCATCCCCAGCCGGTGCAGGGCCTCCGCCCGGGAGGAGGCGGTGAAAACCTCGGCGAATCCCCCTTCGTTCAGGATCGAGACAAGGGAGTTCCCCAACACAGGATCAGAGCCGACGATCAGGATGACCATGACGACCTCAGGGGACAATTCACCAACGCGGGAACGGGGCCGATGATCAGGATGACCACGACGACCTCAGGGGAAAAAAGCCGCCGGCAGCGACGACCCCCTGCCGGTTCCCGGCGGCTTCGGGGGATGAGAGGTTCAGGGGGCCTCGAAGAAGACATAGTTCGAACTGTAGTCGCTGACCTCGAAGTAGACCTTCTTCGACTCTTCCTTGTCGACCTCGAAGTTGAGGTTCCGATCGAGGAAACCGTAGCCATAGCGGTAGGGACGCGGGGAACCGTCATCGGTGCCCTGACCGGTGCTGAGCTTATCGACGTTGAGAAAGCGCCGGACCAGTTTCTCGCCGGCATAAACCTCCAGGACCCCGTCGGTGCCGGTCCAGTTCTGCACCGCCCGCCCGAGCTTGTTCTGGGATTCCTGGGTACACCCGGCAAGAAGAAAGAGCAGGGCTGTCGCCAGACTGAGTCTCTTCATGGCCTTTTCTCTCCTCCACGGCTTCCGGAACGCGACCCCGAAAGCATTGCGTTATGCCCGGCAAATCCCCATCATCCCACCCCCGTCAGTATAAAGGAGCCCGTCGCGGAATGCGACGGCTTCCCGGTCGCCCGGTCGCTTCTCGTGGTCTCCCGGAAAGGCGGTAGGATGGGCATCACCTCCGACATCGTCATCATCGTCATCGCGGCCCTGCTGGGGGGCGGGCTCGCACACCGGCTGAAACAGCCGGTGATCCTGGGCTACATTCTGGCCGGTATCGCGGTCGGCCCCCACTCCGGGGGAGTGACGGTGACCAACATCCGCGACATCGAACTCCTGGCGGAGATCGGCGTCGCGCTGTTGATGTTCGCCCTGGGTCTGGAGTTTTCCCTCAAGGAGTTGCGCCCGGTGCGGCGGATCGCGCTCCTCGGCACACCGCTGCAGATGGCGCTCTCCATCGGCTGCGGCACCGCCATTGCCCGGGCGACGGGAATGGACTGGTCGACCAGCCTCTGGTTCGGCACCGTCATTTCGCTCTCCAGCACCATGGTGCTGTTGAAGACCTTGATGAGCCAGGGGTGGATGGGGACCCTGTCGAGTCGGGTCATGATCGGCATGCTCATCGTCCAGGACCTGGCGGTGGTTCCCCTGATGGTCATCCTGCCGCAGCTCGACAAACCCGACAGGGGTCTGGTGGTGCTGGGCTGGGCGGCGGTGAAGGCGCTGGCCTTTCTCCTGGCGATGTTTTTCGTGGGAACCCGTTTCCTCCCCTGGCTGGTGCGGCACATCTCCCGCTGGAATTCCCGGGAACTGTTTTCCCTCTCGGTCCTCTCCCTCGGGCTCGGGATCGGCTATCTGACGCACCTGGTGGGGCTCTCCTTCGCCTTCGGCGCCTTCGTCTCGGGGATGATCCTGAGCGAGTCCCACTTCGGCCACCAGGCCCTGAGCGACATCTCGCCGATCCGCGATCTCTTTGCGATGCTCTTTTTCGTCTCGGTCGGGATGATGCTCGATCCGGGCTATCTCGTGAACCACTTTCCGACGGTGATGCTCCTCGTGGTGGCGGTGAGCCTGTCGAAGGGATTGATCTTCTACGGCGTGGCCCGCCTCTTCCACTATGGCAACGTCATCCCCCTGGCCCTGGGGCTGGGGCTTTTCCAGGTGGGGGAATTCGCCTTCGTCCTGGCCCAGCTTGGCCGCAGCGCCGGTTCGTTGGACGACGATACCTATGCCCTGTTCCTCACCACGGCGATCATCACGATGCTCCTCACTCCGCTCGTCTCCGGCCAGACGGCGCCGCTCTACGCGGCGAAGAGGCGGCACTTCAAGGTCGCCGCCGGGAGGATGGTGACCCGCCTGGACGAGGGGCTCAAGGAGCATGTGGTGGTGGTGGGCGCGGGACAGGTGGGACTGCGGACCGGTCGCCTGATGCAGCGGCTTTCCCTCCCCTGCCTCCTGATCGAGATCGATCAGCGGCGCCAGGAGGCCGCCAACACCGCCGGCCTGGTCGCCCTCTTCGGCGATGCACGGCAACGCCTGGTCCTCGAATCGGCGCGGGTGCAACATGCGCGACTCCTCCTCGTGACCCTTCCCGACCAGGGCGCGGGTCGGGCCATCATCACCCAGGCACGGCAGCTCAACTCCTCCCTGGGGATTGTGGCCTGGGCAAGGAATCCGGAAGAGATCCGGGCCCTGGAGGCGCTCGATGTTCCCGACGTAATCTGGTCGCACCTGGAAATCGGCCTGGCGATGACCCGCCGGGCCCTGGAGGTCCTGGACATCTCCTCCACCGTCATGCTGCGCATGGCTCTGGAGGAGCGTCAGGAGTCCCGGAGCGGGTCCCTGAAGGTGGGAGAGTTCGACCGGTTGCTGTCGGCTCCGGTAGCGGAGGTGGTCAATCCCTTCGACCTGGAATGGGTCCTGCTCGCGGTCGAATCCCCCCTGGTGGGCCAGTCGATCGGCGAGGCGGACGTCCGCAACCAAAGCGGCATCATGATCGTCGGGGTGTTGCGGCAGGAGGAGATGCACGTCAATCCCCATGCCGGCTTCCGCCTCCGCGCCGGTGACTGGTTGGCCATCCTCGGCACCGAGGAGGCAAGGGCGCCCTTCCGCGAGATCTCCCGCCTCGCCCCCTCCGCGGAACCTTGACGGGATCAACCCCGGGATCCCGGCGGGAGGAGAGAGAGAACACGAATGGCGCGAACATTGCGTGGCACGGCTCGGAAAACGGCTCGGAAAACGGGTCGGAAAACATCGGGTTGAATCGAGGTCCCGGGAGAGATTCACCCGGACCCCCGGCGGACTCGCCGGGGCAATTGCGGACCAGAGGAGAGGATGTCGCGCACCTTTCTGGAATTCGAGCGCCCCATCGGCGAACTCATGGCCAAGGTCGACGAACTGCGGGAGTTGGAGAGCCGCTCGGAGATCGACATCGCCGGGGAGATCGTGCGCCTGGAGGAGGAGGTCCGCCAGGTGACCGGGCGGATTTTCGCAAAACTCACCCCCTGGCAGAAGACCCACCTCTCCCGGCATCCGGATCGCCCCTTCACCACCGATTACCTCGGTCTGGTCTTTCGCGATTTCGTGGAATTGCACGGGGATCGAACCTTCGGCGACGACCGGGCGGTGATCGGAGGGCTTGCCCGCCTCGATGATCGGAACGTCATGGTGATCGGCCAGGAGAAGGGGAGAGGCACGAAGGAGAAGGTCCTGCGGAATTTCGGCATGCCGAGCCCGGAGGGGTATCGCAAGGCGCTGCGGTTGATGAAACTGGCGGAAAAATTCTCCCTGCCGATCATTTGCCTGGTGGACACCCCCGGGGCCTATCCGGGCAAGGGGGCGGAAGAACGGGGGCAGGCCGAGGCGATCGCCCGGCTCCTGAAGACGATGATCCAGCTGACGGTACCGGTGATCTCGGTGGTCATCGGCGAGGGGGGATCCGGGGGGGCGTTGGCGCTCGGATTGGGCAACCGGGTCCTGATGATGCAGTATGCGACCTATTCGGTCATCTCCCCGGAAGGGTGCGCCTCCATTCTCTGGAAGGACGCGGCCAAGGCGGAGGTGGCAGCAGGGGCGATGCGGATCACGGCGGAGGAGATCCTCGAACTCAAGGTGATCGACGCCATCGTTCGCGAGCCTCTGGGCGGGGCGCATCGCCACCCCGAGGAGGCGGCGCGACTGTTGCGGGAGGCGTTGATCCACCACCTTCAGGAGCTTATGGGCAAACCCGGGGAGGTCCTGACCCGGGAGCGCTATGAGAAATTCCTGGCCATGGGGATGGTGCAGGAGGCATGAAAAAGATGATCAGGTGTTGTGAGGAGTCGGGTCGGAATGAGGGAGGCGGGCAGCGCTTGCGGCGATGGTCGACGCGCCTCGGGGCGGCGGGGTTGGCGCTGGCCTGCTGGGCGGGGATCCCCGGCGAGGTCAGGGGAGAAGAAGGCCCGACCGTTCCCTGCCCGGTGGCGGTAGAGATGGCGGCGAAGGCCATGGAACTCTTCGACCTCAAGCCGGTCCCGGGATTGGCGGGACTGGAAAAGGCCTATGCGTTGTGCCCTGAAAACGTGGCGTTGGGCTACAACCTGGGGCTGGCGCGTTACCTGTCCGGTGATCGCCAGAGGGCCCGGCAGATTTGGGAAAAGGTCCACAAGGGCGCCCCGGATCACGAGAAGACCCTGGCCAATCTGGCCTGGGTCACCTTTGAATTGGGGCGCGACGAGGAGGCGCATCTCCTGGCCTTCCGCGGGTTGGAAAAATTCCCGGGAAATCTCTCCCTGGCGCACACCAAGGTTTACGCGCTCTTCCGCCTGGGGCGTTACCTGGAGGCCTACGACTGGCTGGTGCGGGCGAAACTCGCCGGCGAACGGGCCGCCGGCTGGATGGCGGACGCCGGGGAGTACACCGTCGAAGAGGTGTGGCGACGGTTTCGGATGGGGGAAACGGGCGAGGCCCTCTCCTCGGCGGTCAACCTGCTGGTCCGGGAGTATCCCGAGGAGCAGCGGTTCGTCGAGGCCAAGGATCGTCTGGCCCAGGCCGCAGTCGACCCGCAGGCGGCCATTCCCTACGCCCAGCCCCTGCCACATGAGGTCTGGGCCAGGGCGGGGGATGTCGATGACCGGAGCGGGATGCTCGACCAGCACCTCGAGGCCCTGCCGCCACTGGCCGAGTGGCGCAAGCGCCAGGATGCCTTCGCCCTGATCGTCGGGGTCGATCGCTACCAGAGGTTGCGTGCGCGCCACTTCGCCGAGCGTGATGCGCGAAGCATGCACACCCTCCTGACCCGACGTGGGCCTTTCCCGGCGGATGTCCGGCATGTACGCCTGCGGGTGGACGAGGAGGCGCGTGGGGAGGTCCTCCGGGCGGATCTGGAGTGGCTGATGCTCCAGGGGCGGCTCAATCCCAACGCGATGCTCCTGTTCTATTTCGCCGGGCTGGGGAATCCCGTGGGCGAGAAGGGCCGGGCGCGAGAGCTGCAACTCCTGCCGGTGGATGCCCGATCGGAGTGGGGGGAGACCGGGGAGCGTGAGGGTGACGGCAGGGAGACCGCCGGCGAGGGGATCGACCTCTCCTGGCTGCGGGCCGGCCTGGAGGCGCTGCCCAACCGGGAGGTGGTGGTGATCCTCGACGCCTGTTTCAACGGCAGCGAGGTCTGCGCCCTCCAACTCAAGGGATCGACGCTGTCGGTCGGAAAGAGCCTGTTGCACTCGCGGCACCCCTGGCTGGTGGCGCCGCTGGAGGGAGGCGAACGGTATCATGCCCCGGGGCGCCAGGGGGGGTTGACCTATTTTCTCCTCAAGGGGCTCCTCGGCGCCGGGGATGGGATGGTCGGCGGCAAGCGGGATGGCTGGGTGACGATCACCGAGGCAAGTGCGGCGGCGACGCAGGCGATGCTGCGGGCAAAGCTGGGGGAACCTCTCCTGTCGCAACGTTCGGGGACGCGCCTGGCCCTGGCGGAGGGGGAGAAATGATCGGATACGGTCAACGCCGGATGGACGGTCGGGTCGGGGTCGGGCGATCCCGGGGAGAGTGCGGACGGATCGGGCGTCGGCGACTCCTGGCGGCAATCTGGGCCCTGGCGGCGCTTCTCATGGGGGAAGAGGCCGGGGCATTTCTCGTCAACGAGTGGGACCCCTTGCCGATTGCGGGGGCACCCGAGGCCGAGGTGACCGAGGCCAAGAGCGGGAGCCCCTGGCTGGAGACACGGAGCGGCATCGCCTTCGCCTGGCTGGAGGGGGGGTGTTACCGGATGGGGACGAGACCGGGCGGCGAAGGGATGGATGCCGATGAGGAGCCGCTGCACGAGGTTTGTCTCTCCGGGTTCTGGTTGGGCCGGCAGGAGGTGACCCAGGGTCAGTGGCGCCGAATCATGCGGGACAATCCGGCGGCCAATCGCGAGGGGGATGATTACCCGGTGGAGCGGGTCTCCCGGGAGGAGATCGAGGCCTTTCTCCTGCGGGTAAACGCACCTTACGCAGGAAAGATATCGATACGGCTGCCGACCGAGGCCCAGTGGGAGTTCGCCTGCCGCGACAGAGGGGAGGCGCGAACCTACCCCCATGGGGGGGCGCCTTCGCAGATAGCCTGGCATGACGAGAACAGCGGCGGACGATCGCAAAAGGTCGGGACACGGCGACCGGGGCGTCTGGGATTGTGGGACATGAGCGGCAACGTCTGGGAGTGGGTTGCCGACGGTTATCGGGCCGAGGCCTATGCGAGCCACGCCAAACAAGACCCCGAGGTCCCCGCCGGTGGGGGACAGGGGGTGATCCGCGGGGGCGGGTTCCGCAGTCCGTCGAAGGAACTGCGCTGCCTGAACCGGGGGTTTGCGGCGACCTCGGAGAAACGCCCGGACCTGGGGTTGCGCCTGGCGGTGGTGGTGGCGCCACCGCCGGTGAAAAAAATCAGGCCGAAGCTCACGGAACTACCGTTCTGAGAGTCTGTCACGGAGTCGCCGCTCCGGGAGTCCGCCGCAGGACAGGATGCGGCAGACCCCGATGCGGCAGACCCCGATGCGGCGGACCCCGATGCGGCGGACCCCGATGCGGCGGACCCCGGGGCGGGACAGAAAACGGACCAATTCCGACTCAATCCCCGAAACGCGGCTCCGAGTGGCAGTGGATCGGCAGGTAACGGTCCGCAATGTTGGGACTGCCACAACTCCAGGTGATCCCGCCGGGGGCGGAGGCGGAATCCAGCTCCGGAGTGAAAACCAGCGATCCCCCTCCCAGGGGAGCGCCGCCGCCGAAGGTCACCTGGATGGAACCGTCGACCAGGAGCATCACCTCCTGGAGATCCGAGCCGGTGATCGGGGAGGCGATTCCGGCCTCTTCCAGACTCTCGGGCATTTTCCCTTCGCGAAGGTAATAATCGTCGACCTGGGTCCGGAGATCGGCGACGAGGCCTATGGCGGCTGCCACCTTGGCCCGTGCCACATAATCCTGGTAGGCGGGAAAGGCCACCGCCGCCATGATCCCAAAGACAGCCACCACGACGAGGATACCGGCGGAGGCCCCAGTTCCCGGCCCCAGGCGTGGCACGAAGAGACAGAGGATCCAGGCAAAGGGATTCCTGCCGGGAAGGGCGGCCCGCCTCTCGGCGGGGAGGAGCTGGTTGACCCGCTTCACCAGGGGGGGATAATCCCCCAGGAGTTCGTGCAGCGAACCCCAAAACCCCTTCAGCAGGGCGATCTGGTCGACGTATTCCCCCAGATCGAGACTCTTCCAACGTTTGCCGCCGGTCGCCAGGGCGGCCAATCCCCGCAGGGCGACCTCGGGGTTGGGGGCGCAGGCGAGGCCGTACCGGTCGCAGGTGTATTCCCGGGCCCGATGGTAGGCACTTCCCAGGAGAGGGAGTACGGAGGCGGGCCAGAGTACGGGCCCCCACAGGAGGTGCTTGCGGTGGAGATGGCCGAGTTCATGGCCGAGATAGAAATTCAGGGATTCCGGGCTCTCCTCCAGGGCGTCCACCACATCGGCGAAGAGGACGAGGAAATCGCGCCCCAGGAAACGGGTGGCCAGGGCGTTGAAGACCCCGTTGGCGTGCAGAAGATAGGCTTCCGGGACCTTCGCCATGCCGATCCGCCGGGAAGAGTCCAGGAGGCGCTGGTGGAGGTCGGGAAACTGGCGGGCGGTGATGCGTACCGCCGATCCCTTGAGATAGACAATGAAAGCCGATTGCGCGAAGAGGTAGATCAGGAAGGCCATCACGACGTAAATCAGGACGCCTCCCATGGTACCGACCACCATGAGTATCCACAGGATCAGGGAGATCACCAGGGACAGCACGAACAGGGGCCTCTCCCGGTGGTAGACCGGAGGAGCCTCTCCGGGGAGAGGAAGGGGAGCGGAACTCACGATGGGTTCTCCTTCTGTCGTTGAAGCCAGGATTTGCAATCAGGAAGGCCTGCGATCAAGGCCGGGACAGAAATCCAAGGTCTCCGACCGGTCGGCCCGGCAACACCGTGCCGCGAGCCCCGGTCTCTTTACCTCACGACGGACAGGATGTCTCTGACCAACAACAGAGCCCGTTTATTTTTCGGTTCCAGAGCCTGTTGCAACCTGCGACAGGTTCCATGAACGCCATCGGAAGTCCCTCCGCCCAATACCCTCACCCGTCCCGAGGTCCCGCCCGCCCGGCAACCTGACGAATAGCCTCCACCAGCCGCTGCTTTTTGATAGGTTTGCTCAGGTACAGGCTGCACCCGGCTTCGCGACTCCGGTCCACTTCTCCTTCCAGGGCATTGGCTGACAGGGCAATGATGGGTAACGGGGGGCGGAGAGTTTCCGCTTCCCAGCGCCGGATGTGGCGGGTGGCCGTGTAGCCGTCCATGATGGGCATTTGGATATCCATGAGTACAAGATCGAACGATTCCTTCCGTACCCGACGCACCGCCTCCTCGCCATTTGCGGCGATCTCCACCTGGTGCGGGGCTTTTTTTAGATATGTACACATCAATAATTGATTGTCCTCGGAATCTTCCACCAGCAGGATCCGCAACGGGATTTCGTCCTCCGACCGTACAACTGCCGCCTCCGGCGGCACAGACTGAGGGGGTGGCGCGGCGGGGCGCAAAGGTAACGTTATGTGGAAAGCGCTGCCAATGCCCTCCCGGCTGTCTACCCAAATACGCCCATCCATCGCCTCCACCAACCGCTTGGAAATGGTCAATCCCAGGCCAGTGCCTCCATAGCGGCGTGTCAAGCTCGAGTCCACCTGGGTAAAGGCGCTGAAAATCTTTTCGGATTGCTCCCGGGGGATGCCGATGCCGGTGTCAGTGACAGCTAAACGCATTTTCCCGGAAGATTCGGGATCCACCTCGCTCGCCAGGGTAATGGTTCCGGATTCCGTGAACTTTAACGCATTACCCATCAGGTTGAAGAGAATCTGGCGCAGACGCAGCTTATCCCCCATCACCCAAGCCGGCAGCTTCTCGTCATACAAGCATTCCAGGGCGATTCCCTTCCCGGCGGCCATGGCCTCAAACAGCCCGGCCACCTCGCACAGCAGCCGCTCCAGGTCGACCGGCTCCTCCACGATCGGCAACTGCCCCGCCTCGATTTTGGAAAGATCCAGAATCTGATTGATCAGCTCCAGCAGATTGGAACCCGACTCCTGGAGCTTCAGTACATAGCCTCGCTGAACGTCGTCCAGCTCGGTTTCGAGCAGAAGATCTCCCATGCCGATGACCACATTCATGGGCGTGCGGATCTCGTGGCTCATGGAGGTCAAGAATTCGCTCTTGGAACGGCTGGCGCTTTGAGCCGCCCGGGTGGATTCCTGCAATCGCGTTTGAATTCGTTTATAATCAGTGATGTCGGTTATCGTACCCACATAGCCCATCAGACAGCCATCGTCATCCAGGTGTGGACTGCCCTGGGCCACCACCCACACCTCGTTGTTCTCCGATCGCAGAAAACGAAATTCCATCTGGAATTGTTCCCTGCGGGAGACCGCGAGGAACCAGCTGTTGGCAACCCATTCCCGGTCTTCGGGGTGCAGCGCCCTGACCCAGCCCGAGCCCAGCCCTTCGCCCTCTTGCATTCCGGTAATGCGATACCAGGCCGGATTCAAGTAGGCGACACGGCCTTCCTCGTCGGTCTGGAAGATACCCGTCGGAGAGTGGACGGCCAGGGTCTGGAATCGCGTTTCACTCTGGCGCAAGGCCCGTTCCGCCCGACGGCGTCGCCGGCGCTCCTCGGCCTCCCGCAGTTCCCGACGAATCGCTGGCCCCAGCCTGGAGAAGTTGGATTTGGAAACGAAGTCGTGCGCCCCCGCCTTAAGGAGAGACACAGCCTGTTCCTCCTCGAGCACGCCCGAAGTCGCGATGAAAGGAATATCGTCCACCAGACCTCGGCACAAGGCAAGAGCCTCGGTAGCCGTGAAACCGGGAAGGCGGCAGTCAGAGATCACAAGATCCCATCGCTCCCGCGACAACGCCTCCCGTAAGCCCTGCGCCGAATCCACTCGCCCGCTCTCGATCACCAGATCCTGGGTACGCAGGCTTCGGACAATGAGCAGATAGTCCGCTTCCGCATCTTCCACCACAAGGATACGGATGGGTTGCGTCATGGTGTTGTCCTTTGCGCGGGCAAGGGATGATTCAACACTGCCCAGTAGAGTCCAAGCTGCGCCACCGCATGGCTGAATTCCTCGAAACCAACCGGTTTCTGTACATAACTGTTGGCTCCCAACCGGTAGCCGGAGATGACATCCCTTTCTTCGCTTGAAGAGGTGAGGATCACCACCGGCAACACTCTTGTGCGCGGATCGGAGCGGACCCTTTCCAGTACCTGCAATCCTCCCACCTTGGGCAGTTGCAGGTCCAAAAGCACCACGATCGGAAAATCCATCGGATCACGATCCTTGTGCATCCCGGAGGCGAAGAGGAAATCCAACGCCTCCTGGCCATCGCGCACCACCTCGATCCGATTGGCCACCCGATGCTTGGAAAGAGCGCGGAGGGTCAGGATCTCATCCTTGTTGTTGTCTTCCACGAGTAGTATGAATGGGTCACTCATCGTCGTTTTCCCCAGGTTGGCAACGGGAACGGAGGAGATCGGCGGCGTTCAACGTGAAGAAGAAGGTCGCCCCCCTGCCAAGGGCGGCCTCGGCCCAGATCTTGCCCCCATGGCGATGGATGATCCTCTGCACCGTGACCAGGCCAACGCCCTCCCCGGGAAACTCGTCATTGCGATGCAGCCGCTGAAAGGGGGTGAAGAGCCGGTTCACATGGGCCATGTCGAACCCCGCGCCGTTGTCCCGCACCATATAGACCATGGCGCCATCCCTCTTCTCCATTTCGAGATGGATCTCGGCACGGTCGGTCTTGCCGGTGTATTTCCAGGCATTGCCCAAGAGGTTCTCCAGGGCCGACCGGAGGAGCTGGGCATCCCCATGGACCACAAGACCGGGCATGATCCTGACCGTGACCTCGCGACCCGGATCGCCATGGGCAAGTTTTTCGATCACCTTTTCCGCGAGAACGGAAAGATCCACTTTTTCCAGGATCATCTCCACACGGCTGACCCGGGAAAGACGTAACAGGCTGTCTATCAATTGTCCCATCTCTCGGCTGCTCTGATCGAGCAGATTGAGATAGAAACGGGCCTCGCCCTGGAATTGCTCTCCGTAGTCTTCCAGGAGGGCTTGGCTGAATCCGCTGATGGCCCGCAAAGGGGCCCGCAGATCGTGGGAGACCGAGTAGGAGAATGCCTCCAACTCCTGGTTGGCGACAGAGAGTTCCGAGGTGCGCTCCCGCACCCTTTGTTCCAACTCCTGGTTGGTCTGCTGCAAGCGCAGGGCGTCGCGCTTGCGGGTCACCAGCAGGCCGATCAGGTTGGCCGCCTCCACCAGGCGGCGTTTGGCCAGCTCGATGACGAAGGGGGGGCGTTCCTGATACAACACCGCCACCCGCTTCATCTCCACGAGGTCCACCTGATAGTTGCGGGAGAGTTCCAGCAGCTTCTGCTCGTCGCAGGGCGGATTGCCGAAGCCGAAGTTGATGGAGCCGATGATCTCCTCCCCGGCACGGACGGGAACGGCGTACAGGTGAATACCCCCGGCGCACGCGATCTCGTTGGGCTGACCGCTCCGGATGGCGGGCAGGCTCGACTCCTTCCAGCAGGATTCGTGGCACAACCAGCGCCCGCAAGCCAGGGCCTGGGCCGTATCCTCCGTTCCACACAGACGGAATGAGGCTCCATCCATGAGCTGGCACCAGCCGGAAGAAAAGATCCCGGCGGCATAGTCGCCGTTGGTCTCGTAGACCGCGCTGGAGGTTTCCAGCATTCCCATGAACTCACTGATGATGGAGTGCAGGGACTCCACCCCCACCGCGTCCAGGATGGTGCGGCAGGTGTTCAGGCGGGTCACATCCCCGTAGAGCGGGACGAAGGCATCGGGAGCGAAGGTTTTGGGCCTGAGCAGCCACTCCAGTTTCTTGAGTTCGTTTTCCGCGCGCTTGCGCTCCGTAATGTCGGTGGAAACCCCGCACAATCCCTGGATGGCACCCTGCGCGTCCCGGATGGGCTGCTTCAGCTCCCAGTAAACACGCCAGTCGGGGGTGCCGGGGGCCACCTCGATCTCCTTGCGGGTGCGCTCCCCGAGGTTCAGCACCCGGGCGTCCACCTCCCACAGGTCCGCCACTGTCTGCGGGGGAATAAAACGGGTGTCGTCGCTGCCCACCAGTTCCTCCGGAGAGCAGCGGAACAGCTCCAGAGTATGGCTGTTGGCATAAATATACTGATGTTTCCGGTTTTTTATGTAGATGTAGGAGGGAACATTGTCCAGGGCGTCGGTCAGACGTTTGGCATCGGCCAGTGCGCTCCGACTCACCCGCCAACTGCGCCCCAACCATAATGCCATCGAAACGGTTACGAACAAGAATATGGCCACCAGCCCACATGTCCACGCCGTTTGCCGGCTCCATGTAGCCAGTTGCTCCTCCTCGGAGAGTCCAACATTAACGTAGAAGGAGTAAATCGGATTGAGCCGATAACTGTAAAATCGTCGAATACCGTCAATGCTGGTGGCCCCGGCCCGATAGCTGCCTCGCGTTGCGTCACGCGCCAACGCAGAGGTGAAATCATCCGCGATACGGGTCGAGCCGATCTGGCCGCCACCAGCCAGAAACGGGTATCGGACAATCAGGCGCAACCCGGAATCGCGAATACCAATCGACCCATTGCGGCCCAATTTTATATCAGAAAAGCTCTCGTATAGAACTTGCAGGGAGATTGTTGCCGTGACAATGCCATTGAAGTCGCCGTCGGCGCCGTTCAGGCGACGGGAAACCACGAGTGACCACTGCTCTGTATCCTGCGAACGGATTGGTTGCGAAATGAACAGGCCAACGTTTGGATCGTTGCGATGCGCAATGAAGAAGTCATAATCCGAGAAATCAATACTCCGGGAATCATCCAGAACTTTTCCAGAGATCACTTCGCCTTGAATGTCGACAGCAGCAAAGGAGGAAATAATCGGCAGGACAGAAGAAATCCGCCGCAGGTTTGACTGCCATATTTCTTCTTGAACAGAATCAATAATAATATTTTTTTTGCCGTGAATATCTATCATTGACCTTAGGTGGAAATCAGCGTTGACAAACATGCCGGCAATTTCCCGCTCCAAAACCAGTGCCAGATTTTGCGTGGAAATTTCGGCACTTTCTGCATATGCCCGCCAACTCGTCCAACTGGAAAAAAAGGCCATACCTGCCACCAACAGGTTCAGCAATACGACCGATGACCAAAACCAGCGCATGAACAGCTTCGACCCTCCTGAATACGCGGACGGTTTCGTGGCGACGCCTTTCATGGCTGTTTCCCCTTCTTCCTCCGCATCGCCGCCCGGCGTGAATGAGAAAAGATCGAAGAATAATCACCGCTCCGGGGCTTCGCCCCAGGCCCCACCACAAGACGACAGAACCTGCGCCCCAGACCCCCCGGCCCCCTTCGGGAAGTTTGGTCAATTATTTCGGGCAAGAGTGAAGGGTGAGTGTGAATTGAAGCCGCAGCAGGAGAAGTTCCTGAAGGTCACGCGCTGCGGCGCGGCAAGCCATGCGCCCGGCCTGTCGCCTCCCGGGGCCGCACCCGAGTGGCTGTGAACCGGTCCACGATGCCCTTCCCTCCGTCCCAGACTCCATGGGGCTCGTGAACAGCGGCAGGATCGGTACCGGCAAACCGGGCCCTCCGGTCGCTCCGCAAGGCCCAGCGCCATCCCGGGGCCCCCGGGGTTTTTCCGGTCATGACGGTGAGGATCCAACGCCAGTGGAGAGAGAGGTGGATAACCAGGAGGAGCAGAAACGGCAGGGCGATCCAAAAATGCATGTCCCCCCACTGATGGCGGTTCAGGCCCCAGAGAGTCGCGAACCGACCGCCGCCGGGAGGCAGGACCTGGCGCATGAGAACGCCGGTGACGACCAGGAGAACAAAGCTGACGAACGCGGCGGCACCAACGCCAAAATGAAGACGGGTTCGGTTCATGACCGGTCACCTCCCGGGAGTTCAGGTTGGAACGCAGCAACCCGGAGAAGCGGAAGAACACCGACCTCCCCCCGGAGAGGGGAGGACCCGCCCCACCTACTACGGGGGGAAAGGCGAAGCCCCACTTCCCCTTCCGGGCGGAAGAACGCCACGGGCAAACATCTTCAAGGACCCGCTACCGCTGGGCGATATCGTCCGAAATCACCCGATAAAGCCCCGGCGCCGAATCCCTGAGCTGGATCAACTGCCCACCGTCCAGGCGCAGGAGGTCACAATCCGTGAGACACAGGGCGGAAAAAGCATGGGGACCATGGCTGAAAAAAGCGTGATCGCCAAGGACCGCCCCGGTCGAGCAATCGACCATATCCCTCCACTGAACCAAAGATCCGGGATCGTCACCATCGACCAGGTCCACGGAGCCATAGAGTCCAAAATCGACCCAGTGGTGCGCGTACACGGGATGCCCAAACTCCACCGTGCCCCGTCGCACGACATAAAGCGCATCTTCCGTTTCGCCTTCCTCGAACAGAGTTTCGCCCCGGTGAAGAGAGACCGGCGAGGCAACGGCCTGGAGAACGCTCATATCCTGACTGGTGACCACCTGGCTGAGTTCCATGATAGCCTCCTGAACGGATGACCGACCCGACACGGAGCCGTCGGCAGACACACTCACTCCGCATCCACGGCAAACGACAGCCTACACCCACGGCAAACGACTGAACCCTTCGCGGCACCGGCAAGGCCGAAAGCCCCGACCCGGAGCCACCACTCCGACCCGAAAACCCGCGTCGGACCTGCATCGACGCACGCACCCGGGTACCTCTGGAACTGCAATCCGTATGCCGCCGCCCAAAAGCCTTCATTCGCCCGCCCGCGTGGGGGCAATCATTGGCGAGAGTCTTGAATAATGTGATTCATAAACAGAGGGTTCGTGCAGAACCACGCACCACCCCCGGACCTCTTCGTCCGGGAGCTGCCGTTGCAAATTTGCCGTTCCGATGTATCATGAGACACTGCGTTTCATAATCATTTTGAAACATACGGGCGACTATAGAGGCGGTCGGAGCCGCCTTCGGCGGCGTGTCTTACACGGAGCGCCAAGGCCCGCGCCGGCGCGGATCCCGCAAAGTCAAAACGCCGAGGCAGGCGGAGAACCCTCCCCCGCCTGCCCCTCGGATTCCCGGTCACCACCCGATCAGCCCCACTACCGCTTCAGGGAGATCAACTCCTCCAGCATCCCGTCCGTCACCGTCACGATCCTGGAGTTCGCCTGAAAACCGCGCTGCATGGTGATCATGCGGACGAACTCCGCCGACATGTCGACGTTCGACTGCTCCAGGGTAAACGAAAGGACGCTCCCCCGCCGCCCGGTCTGCGGCGCCCCCGCCCGCGGCACACCCGATTGGAAGGTCTCACTGAACAGATTCGCCCCCACCTGCTCCAGCGCCGCCTCGTTGTCGAAATCCACCAGCAAAACCTGGTAGAGCGGTCGGCTCTGGCCGTTGGTGTAGATCCCGATCACCTTGCCATCCTGATTGACCGAAAGGCTGTCCAACGAGCCAGGAGGAAAACCATCCTGGGTCAACTTCAGGGTCGTCGAATTGCCGGCCACCTGCACCGATCCATCCCGACCCGTGTTGGTGAGCGCCTCCTCGGCGACGCTCGCCTTGCTCGCATCATAGGCAAGCTGCGTCGCCGTCTTGTGAAAATCGTTCGTCGAATCGCCCAGGGCCCCGATGGCATCGCCGAAATTGAAGAGAACCTCCTGGGCATCCGGCTTGTTGCCCGTGGCATTCGCCTTGAAGTTGAACTCGATGGGAGTCGATCCCTCCGTCACCAACCGCCCCGATCCGTCGAACTCCAGCCGCCCCACCGTATAACCCGCGGCCCCGTCACCGGCGGTCGGCGCCGTCTGCACGTTCCCGGGGGTCTGATCCACCGCCGTAAACAACCCCGTCCCCTGATGCTCCGGATCAAGCTCGTCGGTGGGAACCACCACATGCCACTCCCAGGTATTGTTCCCGATCGGCGGATTGGCCGCAGTGTCCGGCGCCAGCTTCTTGAATTGCAATTGAATATTGTGCCCCGTTCCAAAATTGTCGTACACACGGATCGTGGTGACGAAATTATAACTCGACGAGTCGTTCGCATCGTAGGTATCGTGCAGGGGATCGGTGATCACCGGATCCTCGGAACTCAGCAGAATCCCGATGTCCACCAGACCCGTCGCCTGCGGATCGATCTGCTGGTACTTCAACTGCCCCAGGTTGACATCCACCACCTTCGCACTCTCCAGCGATCCGTCGGATTTCAGCGCGTTTCCCTGCAGGATCAACCCGCCGCTGATCACCAGATCACCGTTCTTGTCCTGTTTGAAATTGCCGGCGCGGGTGTAGTACATGTCGTCGTCAGCCCCGTTCCCCTTGAAATTCTCCTTGTCCCTGACCTGAAAAAATCCCTTCCCGTCGATCGCCAGATCCGTCACGTTCACCGTGGAGTTGAACGACCCCTGGTTGAGATCCTGATCCACCGAAGAGAGCGTCACACCCGTCCCGATCTGCGTCGAGGCGCGCGTCCCACTGGTCCCAACCGTCTGGATCAATACATCCTCGAAGGTCGTCCGACTCCCCTTGAACGCCGTCGTGTTGGCATTGGCCAGGTTGTTCCCCACCACCGTCATCGCATCGCCAAAATGGGACAATGCGCTGGACCCGGCCTGCATGGCTTGCATGATCGACATGACACTCTCTCCCGAATCTTTCCCAATCGGTCCGTCCCGGAGACCAGGGCTACCCAGCCACTACCGGAACGTCAATGTTTGCCTTGCGGCAACGCCCCCATCACGCCGCCGCTAGACGAGCCCCACCTGGCGAACATCGCCCAGGCTCACCTGCCGCCCGTTCAGCGCCAGCAGGACCTCGTCCTTGCCATTGACTACACCCGTCACCACCCCGGTCTCCAGGCTGGTCACCGCCTTCTCGTTGCCGCTCAATACCGAGACCGCGTAGGTGTAGGAGCCCTCCCCAAGGTCCGGATCCTCGACGGCCAATTGCCGCCGTCCTGCCTCCAGGGTCCGGGATTCGATCGAGTGAACCCGCTTGCCTTCCGCATCGAAGATCGTCACCGAAACCGTCGCCGGCTCATCCAGGTCCAACGTCACCGTCGCCCGACCATCCCGGGCCTCCAGGTTGTTGCCCTCCACCACCACTTCCTTGCCGATGTAGGCCACGCCCTGGTTCAGATGATCCGTGGTCATCGATTGCAGGAGCTTCTCCAACAGACCATTGCCCTTCTGCTGCTCCGACAGACTCGTGAACTGCGCCATCTGCGCCGTGAATTGCGTGTTGTCCAATGGGCTCATCGGATCCTGGTACTCCAACTGCTTGGTCAGGAGCTTCAGAAAATCCATCTGCAATTTTTCGCTCGTCACCTCCGAATCGGCAAACTTTGACGGCTTGTCGTTGAAAACCGGTACGCTTCCGACCATTCCCACCTGATCCATTTGAATAGCCCTCCCGAGAACTCGACCCCGAAAGCCTTCGCCAGCCTTCCGGGCCCTGGTCACCCGTCGCTCACATCCCTTGTCAAGCCGTGCATGCCATTCCCATGGATCTTCTTGTTTTTTTCTTCCGGTGGTCCTGCCGCGCCGGACTCTTCGGCCCGGTCACTTTTCCTTCCATTCCTTAACCATCCCGGCCCCGGGGCGAGGGAGAGAGAGGTCTCTCGCCACGGTGCGACCGGGATTTGATCGCTTCGCGGACTTCCGGAGTCCTTCTCCCCGGTCGCCCGCTCAAATGTTTTCCCGTCAAATCGGCTCAAGCGAAAAGGCTCAAACCCGAACCACCGCGCACCATCGTCGGCCACCGCGCCGACGTCACCGCCGGGGCCGACCCCCGACCCCCGTCGAGGGAAAAAATTTCCCCCGCTTCCTTCTCCCGGCGCCGCGACAACCACCCCGGCTCCTCACGACCCTCCCGGTCGTCCACCTGCACCTCGATCTCACCCAGACCCAGCCCCTGACCCGCCAGCGACTCCTTCAGCTCGGAGAGGCGCGAGGTCAACAACTCCCTGGCCGCCTCCGACTCCGTGACGATCAGCAGATTGACCTTGTTCTTCGCATCCACCATGAGCCGCATGCTCACCGAACCCAGCTCCTCCGGGTCCAGCGCGATCCGGACCTGCTCCGGCATCCCCGGTCGGGAGATCAGCCGCAACCGCCCCACCCGGTCCGCCAGTTCATCGGCGAAATTCGGCCCCCGCGTATCCACCGGCCGCTTCACCGCCTCCATCCCCTGCCCACGGGCCTGCCCCTTCGCCACCGACGAACCCGTCGCCGCCCGGACCGACTCCACACCGCTCGTCCCCATCCGACCGGGTCCGCGCATCGGCCCCTGGGCACCCTCACCCGGGGTCGCCACCGGGCCACCGGGAAGAAACACCGGCCTCCCCCCCTTGTCGACCAGCACCACCTCCGTCGGTTGACCCGCCCCCTCACCGACCGGCGGCATCCCTGCGGAAAGCCCCTGCCATCCCATCCCCGTCTTCTCGGCCCGGCCCCCGGAGACGTCACCACTCTCCCCGGCGCCGGTCCCGCGCTCCCCCTCCGGACGCATCTCACGCGGCGTCCTCGACGTCGCCGGCGTCACCGCCACCGCCGCCGGCGCCTCGCCGACCGACGGCCCGACCGCGGTCGCTCCATCTTCCTTCGGTCCCCCGTCCACCATCCCCGGCGAGCGCTCCGCCACCCCTTCCGGACAGCCCGGCTCATGAACCCGCCCCGCCGGGGTCGCCCCGGACCGGGCGATCACGCGCTCGTCCAGGATCTTCTGGAACTCGGCCTCCTCCACCCCCGCCATGGCCTGGACCGGACCCATCCCCCGAACGGAGGCGGTCTGCATCTCAAGGAGTTCGGTCAAGGCCATCTGGAATGGCATCATGGAAGCTCGTCCTTTCCCCTGGGTGACCCACCCGCCGTCAGCAGGCGTTGCCGACCGTGAATACACCCGCCATGCCATATCGGCAACATAGCGAATTTCAAAGGAATAGTTCGATTTTTCGGGAGATTTTCCAGCATCCGGGAGCCCCCCCGGCAGGGTATTATTTTCCGGGTATCGGCAAAGCTTTCCGCTCCCCCGACCCCCCGGCAGCGGCAAAGCTTGCCACCGTCCTGCCCGACCGGGCGGGCGCCCGGTCGAAAACCGCTTTGAAAGCCGCCCCGCTCAGATCATGTCGCGAACGAGGTCGTTCATCACCGCCATCACCGATCGCTCCGACCTGACCAGCCCCACACTCTGCCCCGCCATGACCGAACCGAACTCGACATCCCCCTCGATGGCCGCCCGCCGCAGGGCCCCAACCCAAAAACGCTCCAGCTCGAGTTGCGCCTCTTCCCGACTTTTCACCTTCTCCTTGACCTGACGCACCAGCTCCAGTTGCAACCGGTTGTAGGCCTCGGTCCCCTTGTTCGCCAGCGCCCGCACCGGGATGACCGGCAGCGAGGGATCGAACTGCACCGTCACCACCGCATCGCGTGACTGGGCCCGAATGAAGGCCTGCTTGAAATTGGCATGGGCCACACATTCGTGGGTACAGACGAAGAGGGTCCCCACCTGACAGCCGCAGGCCCCCAGGTCGGCCATCGCCGCGACCATGCGACCGTTGGCGATCCCACCGGCCACGAAGACCGGCACCTCCTCGACCTGATGCAGGATCTCCTGGACCAGCACCGCCGTCGCCACCGGGCCAACGTGCCCCCCCGCCTCATGCCCCTCGATGACCAGGGCATCCGCCCCGCGCCGGACCAGCCGCTTCGCCAGGGCAGGCGACGGGGCGAAGAGGATCACCTTGACGCCCCCCTCCTTCAGGGCATCGATCGTCGCCTGGTCGGGCAACCCTCCCGCCAGGACGCAGTGGCTCACCTTCTCCTCGACCACCACCCGCACGAGCGCCATCAACTCCGGGTTGAGGGTGATCAGGTTGACGCCGAAGGGTTGCCGGGTCATCTCCCGCGTCAGCGCGATCTCCCGGCGCAGCGCCTCCGGCGGCATGCTCCCCGAGGCGACGACCCCGAACCCGCCCGCCTCGGAGATGGCCGCAACCAGATTGTGCTCCGAAAGCCAGGACATCGCCCCGCCGAGGATGGCGTGACGACTCCCCAGAAATCCGGCTCCCCTCTGCCAGGACTTGCGAGCGGCCGCAGTAGGCATCAAACACGTCTCCCGACTGTCATGACCCGTCAGGCCACCTGCGAGGTGCCGACCAGGCGTGCCGCCCGATTCATACGGGCCCGGCGCACGCTCTCGGGGACGAGACTCACCTGGAGACGCTCCTGGAGGCGGTTCAGCGCCCACTTGGGATCGATATTGACCAGGGAACAGATCCAGTTGAACGAACCCGGCTCCATGGAGGCGGAGTGGAACCACTTCTTGAGGTTGCGGTAGTCATAGCGGAAGACGGGATCCTCCATGACCGTCGGGTCCTGACGGTATCTCTCGAGGGCCACCAAGTCACGCACCGCCCGGTCCATGACCGCCATCCAGAGATGGGTATCGTTGTTGTCGAAGACCGGGGCATTCATGATCTCGGAGACAACTGATTTTCTCATCGTCGGGTTTCTCCCTGAAAACCGCACTGAAAACCGCACTGAAAAAAACGGAACCGCAACCCCCCTTCACGCGGAGAACGGCGATGACCGCCGAACCTGTGAAAGAGCCGCGACCCCGGCACCATCACTAACGTTCCACCCCGGGAAACCCGCGACGCCCCCCCCGGGGAAAACAACCTTCCCGGAAATTCTTCCCGGAAATTCTTCCCGGAAATTCCATGATCCCCGGGAATCCCGCATTCTCGGAAATTCCACGCTCCGAATACAACGGCACGAAAATGGCATACCACACGCGAGTCGGGAGTGCCGGCGAGAGAGCCCCCCAAGCCCCCGCCGGCGACCTTAACAGCGCATTAATCGTAGCGGAAAGAAGAGGGGAATGATATAAAAATCTTCCGGGTCGGGTGAGGCCGGGTCCGCATAAAGGGCTCGCGGTTTCCCCGGTCAGGGCGGTGGCATGAGCGCGTGACGCGCACAAATCCCTTTGGAGAGCGACGGGCAATGTCCGAGGAAGATGATGAACTACTGGGGATGTTCGTCCAGGAGGCGGTCGAGCACCTGGAGACCATCGAACCCGACCTCCTGACCCTGGAAGAGAAGGGCGCCGCCACCGAGGACGAGGTGATCAACCGCCTCTTCCGCGGCGTCCACTCCATCAAGGGCTCCGCCGGCTTTTTCGGCTTGACCAATATCACCCGGCTCAGCCACACCATGGAGAACCTTCTCGGCAAAGTGCGCGAGAAGAGCATGGTCCCGACGCCGGCCTTGACCGACAGCCTCCTGGGCGGTCTCGACCGATTGCAGGCGATGGTCAACGACGTTGCCGCCAGCGAATCGGTCGACGCCAGCGAACAGATTGCCGTCATTCAGGGCATACTCGACGCCGGCGGCGGCGCCAAGCCAGCAGCGCCGCCGCCGGCTGCCAGCCCGCCGCCGGCGGTCGAGCCAGCGGCGGCGCCCGAACCGGAGGCGTCGGAGGAAACGGCAGCGGAGGAAACGGCGGAAGAGGCCGTTGTGGATGCGGCCCCGTCGCCACCTGCGGCGGCCCCGGTCGCCGCGAAGCCCGCCCCCGCCGGTCATGGTGGCGGCTTCGATCTGACGGCTTTCCCCGAACTCGTCGCCGAGGCCCTCAAGCACGGGCGCCACTTCTTCCGCTTGACCCTGCCCCTCCCCGCTGCCGGCGGTGAGGTCAAGGGCCATTTCGAGAGGATGAAGGCACTCCTGGAATCAGTCGGAAGCGTGGTGGATACCTCCCCCGCAGTCGACGACGCAGCCACCTTCCCCACCCTGGCGGGGCAGGAGCTGTCCGTCCTCCTCGTCACCGTCCTGGACAAGGATCTCCTTCTCTCCCTGGTACAGACCCCCCCCGAGAACCTGGAGCTCCTGCCCATACCGGAGTCCATGGCCCAGGGCGTGGCAAGCGCCGGCGCACCGCCGCCGGCCAAAGCGGCCCAAGCCGCCGCTCCGGTCGCCAGCAAGCCGGCGACGGCCAAACCCCCGGCGGCGGCCAAACCCCCGGCGGCGGCGCCGACACCAGTACCGGCGCCCTCCCCGGTTCCCCAGGCAACGACCCAGGAACCAGAGGATTCTGTCGCAGAGAGCGGTGATCCGACCGCTTGGCGCCCCGGCCTGAAACGACCGCAACCCCTCGGGGAGAGAGGGCTGATCCGGGCCTCGGTCAAACCGGTCGATCCTGCATCGAGTTCCAAGTCCTCGCAGCCGACGATGGAAGAGACCCTGAGGGTCAGCGTCTCCCTCCTCGACGAGCTGATCAACAACGCCGGCGAACTCGTCCTGGCGCGGAACCAGCTCTCCCGCGCCACCGCCGAGGTGGCTGCCCAGTTCCCCCACATCGGCCCCCTGGTGCAGAACCTGGACTCGATCACGAGCCGCATCCAGGAAAAGGTGATGCAGGCCCGGATGCAGCCGGTCAGCGTCGTCTTCAATAAATTCCCCCGGATCATCCGCGACCTCGCCCGCAAACTCGGCAAGAAGATCGATCTCGAAATCCGCGGCGGCGACGTCGACCTGGACAAGTCGGTCATCGAACATCTGTCGGACCCGCTCACCCACATGATCCGCAACGTCGCCGACCACGCCATCGAGGAGCCTGCGGATCGCCTCAAGATCGGCAAGGTCGAGGCCGGCCAGGTGGAGCTGGCCGCCTATCACGAAAACGGCATGGTCAACATCTCCCTCACCGATGACGGCGCCGGCATCGATGCGGAGAAGATCAAACTGAAAGCCCTGGAGCGCGGTCTGATCACCGAGCGCCAGGCCGACACCATGAGCGAGGACGACGCCCTCGACCTCATCTTCGCCCCCGGACTCTCCATGGCGAAGAAGGTCTCCGACGTCTCCGGTCGCGGCGTCGGCATGGACGTGGTCCGGACCAACATCGAGAAACTCGGCGGCACCGTCCAGATCATCTCCAAGGTCGGCAAGGGGACCCGGATCATCCTCAAACTGCCGCTCACCCTCGCCATCATCCCGGCGATGATCGTCTCCGCCGGCGGCCAGCGTTTCGCCATCCCCGAGATCGGTCTGGTGGAGATCGTCCGCGTCGCCGAATCGGACCGGGCCAACCAGATCGAGACCGTCGGCAACGCCCCGGTCCTGCGCCTGCGCAGCATGCTCCTGCCCCTGGTGGAGCTGGCCGATGTCCTGGGAATCGAGCGCTCCCCCGTCGCCGGCGGTCCCGGCGCCGCCGATCGCCGCCAGCGCCTTCCGGATCGCCGCACCCTGCGGCAGCGGGCGGCAGCCGCCGCCGGGGTCCAGAAGCGCGGCCACGACAAACCCGGCAGCGACAGCGACCGGCGCGAGAACGACCGCCGCGACCCGAATTCCCTGGTCGCCTACGTCATGGTCCTCAACGTCGGCGGCAACGAGTTCGGCATGGTCGTCGACGAGGTCCTCGACAGCGAGGAGATCGTGGTCAAACCGCTGCCGGCCTTCTTCAAGGAGAGCGTCTGCTTCTCGGCGACGACCATCCTCGGCGACGGCAGCGTCTCCCTGATCATCGACTACGCCGGCCTCGTGGAAAAGGCCAACATCAACTTCTCCAACGTCGAACGGGCCGCCCGTACCGACCTCGACGACGAACGTCGCGCCGCCCTGCGGGAGCGCCAGAACATCATCCTCCTGGAGTCCGGGACCGGGCTCCTCATGGGCATTGTCCACAGCATGGTGCGACGGGTCGAGAAGATCTCCCCCAAGCTCCTGGATACCATCGGCGGTCTGCCCTATGTCCGCTACGACGGCAAGACCTTCCGCGCCGTCTACCCCGACCAGGTCCTGGGTCTGGAGGGGACAGGGTATCGCGGCGTCGGCGACGATGGCGAGGGCGAGGACGACGACCTCTGCATGGTCGTCCCCAACATCCCCGACATGCAGGCGGGGTTGATCTTCTCCCGCATCATCGACACCCGGGAGGCCGACATCGACCTCGACTGTCGCGCCATCCGCGCCGAGGGACTTTTCGGCTCGGCCCAGATCGACGATCGGGTGGTCCTCTTCCCCGATGTCAACGCCGTCTTCGAGCTGGCCGGGATCTCGGCCCCCCACCCGCCTCCCGAAGTCAACGGTTCCGGGTTCTCGGCGCTGGTCGTGGACGATACCCCCTTCCTCAGGGCGCTCACGGTCAATTTCCTGAACTCGGTCGGTTTCGAGGTCTCCCAGGCCGAGGATGGCATGGCGGCCCTCGAACTCCTCAAGACGGGTCGGTTCGACCTCCTGGTGACCGATCTCAACATGCCGCTGATGGACGGTTTCGAGTTGGCCCTGGAACTGCCGGGGACGCCTCATGCCGAGATCCCCGTCATCGCCACCACCCCGTCCATCTCCTCGGATCTGGAGCAGCGGTGTGCCAGGGCCGGGTTCGTCAGTTGTGTGCCGACGATCGACAAGAACCGCCTCCTGGCGGTGGTTGCGACCCTCCACGCACACACCTAGGGAGTTCTCTGCCCATGCTCGTCAGCACCTTCACCCTGGGGGACCTCTATCTGGGGATCAACATTCTGCTCGTGCGGGAGATCAACCGCTCCATGGAGTGTACCCCCGTCCCGGGGGCCCCGGACTACATCCGCGGAATGCTGAACATCCGCGGTCGCGTCATCACCCTCTTCGACCTGAAGCGCCGCCTGGGCTGGTCCGACGACGAGGTCGAGCCCGGCGGCGGCGAAGGGAGCCCAGCCAAGCGGAAGCGCTACAACGTCATCATGAAGACGCGTCACGAGGTGATGCGGATCAACCAGAACTTGGCGGAAACCAAGTGCCCATGGGAAGATCCCGTGGGACTCGTCGTGGATCAACTGGGGGATGTGCGCGATATCGTTGATGACAACATCCTCCCCCCGCCGGCCAACCTGCGCCGGATATCGGCCGATTTCATCCACGGGGTGGTGGAGTTCGAGCGCAGCCTCCTGGTCATCCTCGACGTCGCCAACGTCCTCGGCCTTGGCCATGACTATGCCGAGTGACCTGCCTCCGGGTGGGGCTTCTTCCCCACCGACACGGATCCGCCGTCGCGCCTTGCCTTCGGGTCCGGGGTCGTGGAGACTCCCGGGATGACGTTCGTGTTTGAGGAGACTTCCGGGAATCGGGGGCGCGGGCGTGGGGCTGCCGGGGATCGCCGGATGCGACAAGGGGCTTCGCGGCCCAACGGGGGATGGCGGATCGGCTCATGAATGAGGAGTTGCACGCCCTGGCCGGAGAGATCCGCGCCGAACTCCACCGCGAGGTCGACAACCTCCGGGAGGAGCTCCTCCAGGTCAGGAAGCTGGTCCAGGACGCCATCCTCAAGCTCACCGAGAGCTTCAGCGGCATCCGTGACCAGGCCAACAGCCAGCACGTCCTGGTGACCTCCCTCACCTCGAGCATGGACGCCGGCGATGCCGTCGACCCCGACGGGGTCGATGCGGAAGCCCCCCCACCCGCCCCGGCGGAGGCGCACCCTCACGGCGGGACGGGGAGCGGGGAGTCCCAGGGCAAGCGGATCAACATCCGCCAGTTCGTTGCCGAGACCGACGGGATCTTGCGTACCTTCGTCGACCATATCATCCTGGTCAGCCGGCAGAGCATGGAGATGGTTCATCGCGTCGACGACCTCTCGGCGCAGATGCAGGAGGTGGTGGCGCTCCTCAAGGATGTCAATGCCATCGCCGAGCAGACGAACGTCCTGGCCCTCAATGCGCGCATCGTCGCCGCCCGCGCCGGACAGGCCGGGGCACCCTTCTCGGTCGTCGCCGGCGAGGTACGGAAACTCGCCAAGAGTTCCAACCAGTTCAGCGACAAGATCCGGGGAGTGGTGACCAAGTCGCAACAGGACATCGAGGCCGCCAAGGGCATCATCGAGATCATGGCCTCGAAGGATATGAGTTTCGCCATCGAATCCAAAGGACGGGTCGACGACATGATGGCCGAGGTGAGCGAGATCGACCGCTTCACCGCCATCACCCTGACGGAGGTTTCCAGGATCACCGATGCCCTGAATCACAGCGTCGGGGTGGCGGTCATGTCCTTGCAGTTCGAGGACATGGTGACACAATTGACCGGCAGCATCGAAAACAAACTCGCCATCGTGGAGTCGGTCATGGACGGCCTCAGCGAGCCGCCGTCAATCGAGCCGACGGAGATCATCCCCCATCTCAGGCTCCACCTGGAGGCGCAGAAGGAGAGGTTCGACGAAGTGGACCGCAGGGCCGTGCGACAAACCTCCATGGACGAGGGGGACATCGAGCTTTTCTGATATGATAGGATCGGGTGGGGCCTTCGGTCGCGGGAACACAGGGCCGGGGCAGACCTCCGGTCGGACTGGATCGGCGGTCGGAACCAGCAGTCGGGATTGCAACCCCGGTCGGAGCAACCCCGGTCGGAGCAACCCCGGTCGTAGCAACTCCGATCGTAGCAACTCCGATCGTAGGTTGGGTTTTCATCGTCACTACTAGAGGCAATCGAGGAGTCTGGGACCATGTCCGGAACTATTTCTGTCAACCGCGGGGAGAACGAGACCGTCATCGGCATCAAGGGAAGATTCAACTTCGAGATGCACTCCCAGTTCCGCACCGCCTATCAGAGCGAAACCGGGAGCAGCAAAGGGCGGAAATTCGTGATCGACCTCGCCGGCACGGAATACATCGACTCCTCCGCCCTGGGCATGCTCCTCCTGCTGCGGGAGGAGGCCGGGACCAACGAGGCGGAGATCGAGATCGTCAACGCCCGCCCGGAGATCAAGAAGATCCTGGAGACGGCCAACTTCCAGCGCCTGTTCAAGATCTCCTGAACCAGGAACCGAGGACGGCGGGTCAGCCACCTGGTGGTCCCCCGGACCGTCGGGGTCGGCGTGACGCCCCCGTTCGCCCGGGGCGGACGCTGCGGAAGGCGCCGGGTTCCGAGCGGGTCGCGGGGCGTGACCGCGCCCCTCCGGTCGCGTCAGGCAGGTTGTGGGCATGAGTGCGCCTCCGGTCGCGTCGGGCAGGTTGTGGGCATGACCGCGCCTCTGGTCGCGTCGGGCAACTCACGGGCGTAGCTGCGCCCCCGGTTGCTTCGAGCAAGTCGCGTCGGGCTGGTCGCGTCGGGCTGGTCGTATCGAGTCCGAGACGTCGCATTCGAGAAAGTCAGGATCGAAGCCGGCATGAAGATTCTCGTGGTCGACGATGATCGCGTCAACTCCACCATCCTCAACCGCCTCCTCGGACGGGCCGGACACCCGGTGATCACCGCCGGCAACGGTCGCGACGGAGTGGCGCTCTTCGCCCAGGAGCAACCGGATCTGGTGTTGATGGACATCCGCATGCCGCAGATGAACGGCTATGAGGCGGCCAGACGGATGAAGAGCATCGCCGCCGACCGCTTCGTGCCGATCATCTTCCTCACCGCCGTCACCGACGACGAGGGTCTGGCCCAGTGCATCGAGGCGGGAGGCGATGATTTTCTCACCAAGCCCTTCAACCGGATCATCCTCCAGGCCAAGATCGACGCGATGGAGCGGATCCAGCAACTGCATTCGGTCCTCCGGAGTCAGAAGGAGCAGCTCCTCGCCCATCAGGAGTCGGTCCGTCAGGAGCTGGAGATCGGGCAGCACCTTTTCTCCAACATCGTCCGCGCCGGCAACCTCCTCGATGCCCCCTGCCTCAGCCATTGGACCTCGCCGATGTCGCTCTTCAACGGCGACCTCCTGATGGCCAGCTACAACCCCGCCGGCGGGTTGCACATCCTCCTGGGCGATTTCACCGGTCACGGGCTGTCGGCGGCGGTCGGGGCCCTGCCGCTGTCGGAGATCTTCTATGGTATGACCGCCCAGGGATTCTCCATCGGCGACATGGTCGAGGAGATGAACGCCAAGCTCCTCAAGGTGCTGCCGGCGCGGATGTTCTGCGCCGCCTGCCTGATCGAGGTCGACTTCCGCCAGGAGAGCCTGACCGTCTGGAACGGCGGACTCCCCGATATCCTCATCGCCAATGCCGACGGCCTCCTGGTCTCGACCATCCCCTCCGGACACCTGCCCCTCGGGATCGTCCCCATGAACCGCGAGGAGAGGAAGGTCGAACTCATCGAAATGCAGAGAGATTTCCGCGTGTTTCTCTACTCGGACGGGCTGACCGAGGCGACCGATCCCAATGGCGAGATGTATGGCCAGAAGCGTCTCATGGAGCAGTTCTCCGGCGCCACTCCGCCGGGGGGCCTCTTCCGCGGCATCCTCGACGACCTCGACCGTTTCCGCAGCGGCGCCGCCCAGTCGGACGACATCAGCCTCCTGGAGATCGACTGCTCCCGCGGCATGGAGGAGCCCCCCGGCGGCGCCCAGCACACGGCGCAAAAACGAATCCCTCCGTCCAGGTGGGAAGTCGCCTTCGCTTTCGATGCGGACACCCTGAAGTCAGTGGACCCCCTGCCGACCATCATCAGTGCCCTGATGAATCTCCAGGCCCCGTCGGGCCATCGGGAGCGGATCTATACCATCCTCGCGGAACTCTTCTCCAATGCCCTCGATCACGGGCTCTTGCAACTGGATACCCGGACCAAGCAAACTCCCGAGGGCTTCGTGGAGTATTATGCCCAGCGTGAGAAGAGGCTGGCGCAACTCTCGGACGGCTTGATCCGGGTCACCCTGCGGCATGCGCCGATCCGGGAAGAGGGTCGTCTCTCCGGGGAGGTCGGCATGCGCGTCGAGGACAGCGGCCTCGGCTTCGATCACGCCGTGGTCCGTTCGATGTTGGCGGGAAACCTGAGCCATGGCGGTCGCGGCATCGCCCTGGTACGGTCGCTTTGCACCCGCCTGGATTATCACGGCAACGGCAATATCGCCGAGGCCACCTATCGTTGGGATTATCAGTAGGAATGGGACAGGGACCGGAGAGTCAGCCACTGCGGGTGATGGTCGTCGACGACACCATCACCTACCGGATGATCGTGAAAAAGGTCTCGGAGAGCATTCCCGGCGTCCAGGTGGTCACCTCTGCCCCGAACGGCAAGCTGGCCCTGGAGAAACTGGAGGCCATGCGGGGCGCCCCCGGCGCGGGGACCGGGATCGAGGTCGTGCTGCTCGACGTGGAGATGCCGGTCATGGACGGCCTCACCACCTTGCGGCACCTGACCCGGGGCTTTCCCGACATCTCCGTGATCATGGTGAGCGCCACCTCCCGGACCAACGCCAACATCATCGTCGAGTGTCTGAACGCCGGGGCCCTGGATTTCGTCACCAAGCCCCTGGAAAACAACGTCGAGTTGGCCAAGGAGGCCCTGCGCCGGGATCTGGCGCCGATCTTGACGACGGTGGCCGAAGAACGTCGGGAAAGAGCCTTTCCGGCCCCAGCCGCGACGCGCCCGACCGGTCGGGCGGTCCCCCCCGGGAGAGCGGTCACCAGACCGCCGGTGGCGCCCGTCGCCCCCCTGCCCGGCCCTCCCCCCGGTGCAGCGGCCCGGGTGGCACGGTCGGTGACACCCCCACCGCCACCGCCGGGTGAGGAGACCCCCCCGGCGGCAGCCCCCTCGGTCGCAAAAGGGAGGACCGTTTCACCAGGAAAGGGAATCGCCCCGAAGCTGGTGCTGATCGGTTCGTCGACGGGAGGACCGGCGGCCTTGACCCGGGTCCTGGCTGCGATCACCCGGAGGCTGGCGGTGCCGATGCTCATCGTCCAGCATATGCCCCCGGTCTTCACCGCCTCGCTCGCCACGCAACTGGCCCGGGCCTCGGGCCTGGTCGTCACCGAGGCCCAGGATGGGACCCCGGTGGTTCCCGGAGAGGTAATCCTCGCCCAGGGAGGACAACATATGATCCTGCGCCAGAAGGATGGTCTCTGGCAGGTGGCGCTGAACGATGGCCCCAAGGTCAACGAGTGCCGACCGGCGGTCGATGTCCTGTTCATGTCCGCTGCGGCGGTCTTTCCCGATCCGGTCCTCGCGGTTGTCCTGACGGGGATGGGGCGCGACGGCGCCGCAGGAGTCGACGCCTTGAAGCGGGCGGGCAAGATCGCCCACTGCATCACCCAGGACAAAGCCACCTGCGTCGTCTATGGCATGCCCAGGGCGGTGCAGGAAGGCGGCCTTTCCGACGAGGATTTGCCTTTGGCGCGGATCGGTCCCCGCATCCTCGAAATGTGTTCCTGACCCCGGTACGACAGTGGCCATAACCCGTGAAGAATTCGACCTTATCCGCGCCTTCGTCCACGAGCACAGCGGCATCCTCGTCAACGACGGCAAGGAGTATCTCGTCGAGAACCGGCTGACCGTCCTCATGGTGCAGAACGGCTGCGAGAATTTCAAACAGCTCCACGAGCGTCTGCTGAAGGATTCCGGGCCGTTGCGCACCAAGGTCATCGACGCCATGACCACCAACGAGACCCTCTGGTTCCGGGATGCCTCGTTCTTCACCGCCCTGGCCGATTTCGTCGTCCCGGAGCTCATCACCAAGGCCGCCTCCAGGAAAAAGATCCGCATCTGGTCGGCGGCCTGTTCCACCGGTCAGGAACCCTACTCGATCGCCATGCTCATCGACCACGGGAGCAAGCGCCTGGGCGACAAGGCGCCGAAGCTCGAGGCTTTTTCGATCCTCGCCACCGATATCTCGCCCAGCGCCCTGTTCTTGGCCGCCTCCGCTCGTTACAGTCAGCTTGCCATTTCGCGGGGCATGCGGACCGCTTTCCTGGAACGCTATTTCCAGAAGAACGGCATGGTCCATGAGGTTGTCCCCATGATCCGGGGGATCGTCGAGTTCAAACCCTTCAACCTGAAGGACGATTTCGCCCCCCACGGCAAATTCGACCTCATCCTCTGCCGGAATGTCATGATCTACTTTTCCAATGAACTGAAAGCGGATATCTACCGAAAATTGCATGGGAGCCTGAATCCGGGAGGGTTGCTGGCCATCGGGGCCTCGGAGTCGCCGCGGGGGTACACCACGCTCTTCGAGCAGGTGATGGTTGGCGGCGCCGCGCTCTTTCGGCCAAAATGAGCCCGGCAAGCGGCTGGCGCCCCCGCTTCCCGTTACCGATCCCGGAGTTTTTCCCGAACCGCCAGGTGAGATGCCATGAAGTTGTTGACCATTGACGATTCCCGCACCATCCGCCGCGTCATCAGCGGCATCGGCGCCATGCTGGGCTTCGAGGTCCTTGAGGCGGAGAACGGCATGGTGGCCCTGGAACTCCTGGAAAAACGCGCCGACGAGGTGGGGCTGATTCTCCTGGACTGGAACATGCCCGGCATGAACGGCCTGGAGGTGCTGAAAAAGGTCAAGAGCCACGAGGTCTGGAAGAGCATCCCGGTGATGATGGTGACCACCGAGGGCGAACGGGATTATATCATCCAGGCGATCCAGGCCGGCGCCTGCCACTACCAGACCAAACCCTTCTCCCAGGAGGAGATGGCCGCCAGGATCATGGAAGCCCTCGGGCTTGGGGGCATCTGAGCGAACGAATCGCCTTTCCGACGGGCCATGCCCCGGCAACAGCCAGAGCAGGAGTCTTTCCTTCCATGAGCGAACGCGTGATCTTGAACGAAATCCAGGAGAAGCTCCTCGCCGGTCTGCACGCCACCCTCGACCAGATGATGGCGACCGAAACCATGGAGGCCATCTCCCTCCAGGGCATGGAACAGCGGTCGGAGTTCATCCTGGATGACGAGGTCGGCGGTCTGGTCCGCTTCTACGGCGCCGTCCACGAAGGGATGGTCGGGGTCTCCACAAGCCGACCGGTCGCCGTCGCCATCGTCTCCCAGCTCCTGGGTCTGCCCAGCGCCAACCTCGAGAAGGAAGACATCCTCGACGGCGTCGCCGAGTTGGTGAACATCCTCTGTGGCGGCATGAAGGCCCGCGCCGGTCTGGGGCCGGTGACCCTCTCATCGCCGGTCGCCATCGTCGGTCGGGAAGTCACCGCCGTCTGGAAAACAAGCAAGCCGACCCTGGTCCTGACCTTCCAGACCGGCCATGGACCCCTGCGCCTCCTCGCCAGCGTCTGAAGAAAGGCTTCCGCCGCAAGCGTTCGCCGCCTTCCGCTGGCGACGATCGCCGTGGGGAGGCACGAAAGAGGAGGCCTGAAAAAAGTTCCCCCAGGAGGGGAAGGGAATGCCCGAGGTGACGGAAAAAGCCTCGAAACCTGACCCACGGTTCGGCTATCATGAGGGCCGGGTGTGGGGATCAACCTGATTTTTCGTGTCGGAGGGAAGAGGGCACCATGCGCGTATTGATTGTAGACGATTCCAGCGTCATGAGGAAGATCGTCAGCCGGGGCTTGCGCCAGGCGGGTCTCAAGATCGACGACGTCCTGGAGGCCGAGGATGGGCAAAAGGGCCTGGAGGTCCTGCAGTCCAATACCGTGGACCTGATCCTTTCCGACTGGAACATGCCGGTCATGGACGGGCTCCAGTTCGTCAAGTCGGTTCGCGCCGGCATCCCCGAGATCAACAAGATTCCGATCGTCATGGTCACCACCGAGGGTGGCGAGGCCAAAGTGGCCGCCGCCGAGGCGGCCGGTGCCAACGGTCACGTCAAAAAGCCCTTCACGCCGGAAACCCTCAAGGCCGCCCTCGGGGCTTTCATCAAGTAATATCAATACCGTATAGTCGCTCGCCGGCTCGCCTCCCGGAGACCCCCTCCGGCCGAACCCTTTCAGGTCGGTCGGTTGGGGCGTCCCGTGCGTCTCCATCGGAGCGGCTTCCGGTTTTCCCCCTCCCCGGCGCTTCGTTTTCCCCCTGTCCCTTCCCGAGTCGCTCCGGAGGTTGGGTGCTTGTGCGCCCGTTCCCCCGAAAGGGGCAGCCCTCCCCCATCTGAATGGCTATCCCCTTTTTATTGGTTCGGTTTTTGCTTGCTTCACCTGCGTCGGATAACTGTCGTCGACGGGGCCACACCGAGCGAGTGAAGATCGCATGGAGACACCGGAACAGATCGTCAAGAAGGCTCGTCCGTTCTTCCTGAATTATTTCAATAAGCTGGCCAACGACATGAATACCCTGACCGCCGCCTCGGTGGTCGCTTCCCTGGGTGAGATCGTCCTGGCACGCGGTCGGGAAGACCTGGAGGAGTTCTTTCTGACCGACAGAAGTGTGGCTTACATCCGTGAAGACGGCGCCAATACCGGTGACGTCCACATCGCCCTGGATGTCGAAACCTCCATCGCCCTGACCGGCCTCATGATGATGATGGGCGAGCAGGTCATCAAGAATCAGGTCAAGACCCGCGAATACAACGAGGAGATCCGCGAAGGCTTCCAGGAGGTCTCCAACCAGGTCGTCGGGGCAATGAACGATCTGGTGGAAAAGAGGCAGGCCGGCGGACATCTGTTTCTGGAGAGGACGGACTACTACCCTTACGGCGAGTTCCCGTCGACGCTCGACACGGAGATGTTGTACCTGGCCGCCAGCGTCGACATCCAGGTCAATGACTTCCCGGCCCAATCGGCAAGTTGGATCCTCTCCAAGGGGTTCGCCGAGGCTCTCCTGGGGATCAAGATCACCCTCCCCGGTGAGGTCGCCGCCCCGGAACCGCCTCCGCCGCCGCCTCCGCCACCCCC
>JADGCL010000129.1 GCA_015229005.1 Magnetococcales bacterium | reverse complement strand
GCAGGGTGATGGCGTAGACGAGGAGGGCGTTGGCTGCCTGGAGGAAGCCCGAGCCGATGAACATGCGAATGGCGATGAGGTCGCCGGTACCCCGGGTGACCAGGTCGCCGACCCGCTCCCGGGAGAGGGAAAGGGTGTCGAGTTCCTGAAGTTTGGCCTGGTATTGCCGACGCAGGTCGTACTCGATCTGGCGCCCGATGTGGAAGATGCGGCTCCTGCCGGCGACACGAAAGAGGCCATTGGCGATGGCGAGGAAGGCCAACTGGAGGGCATGTCGGCGCATCTCCTCCGGAGCGCCGCCACGGCTGAGGGCATCGGTGGCGAGCTTCATCGTCCAGGGGATGGCGGCGGCGGCGGAAGCCGCGGTGGCCAGCAGAGCAAAGCCCAGGACGAAGCCCCCGGCGTTCTGCCGGTAGTAGGGGAGAAGGCGTTTGAGCGGTGGGGTGATGGGGGGTCCCCTGGTTGACCGGTTGCGATCCTTTTGTCGCCCCGATCTTGGTTGAGCCGCCGGCCTTTGGTCAACGCTCCCCGGGTCGCCCCACCGGCGGAAGGGGGGATCAGGGGGCGATTGTTCTTGCCGGGGGGGGCGAGGGAGTGGACATTGTTTCCTGCTGCGATGACGGCGTCAAGGTCACGCTCCGGCCCTTGACGCCAGGCGTCGTTTGGGAAAAATCGGGCAGGGGGGGATTCCTCTCCTGTACCCGGCAGGGCGGTGAGGTTAGAATGCCCCCCGGGGGGTTGTGGGTAATAGCCGGGTTGGTCGAGGCGGTCGGAGGGGGGTTGAGGAACGAAGTGAGCGATCATGCGGCAGGGTGATCCGATTCCCGCTGGAGGGTGTCCTGATGGGGCCGTCTCCCCGGACCCCGTTTCCGGACGGGCGTCGGTTTCCCGGCGTTCGTGTCTGGCCTGCCTGGGGGCTTTCCTGTTGTTGCCGACCTCGGCTCTTGCGGAGGTCGCCGTTGCCGGGGAAGTTCGTGACAGGGTGGGCTCGGCGGATATGGTCGATCGCTTTCCCTGGCTGGCGCCCTGGATTGCCGAGGATGGATGGGACCGGAAGTGGCTCAGTGATCTCCTGTCAGGCCTGGAGCCCTATCCCCAGGTCCTGAAGATGATGGATCGGCAGGCCGAGGCATTGCCGTATTATAAATATCGGCCCATCTTCCTCGACAAGGCGCGGATTGCCGGGGGGCGGGAGAGATTTCGGCGGCATCGGGAGCTGCTGGCGCGGATCGAGGCCCGTTTTGGGGTGCCGCCGGAGGTGGTCGTCGCCATCTGGGGGGTGGAGAGCAATTACGGTGCGCTGGCCGGGAAGCACCCGGTGTTGCGTTCGCTTTTCACCCTGGCCAGTCAATACCCTCGGCGGGCAGTATTTTTCCAGGGGCAGTTGCGGGAGTTTCTGCTGTTGTGCCGGGAGGAGGGGTGGGACCCCCTCCGCTTGACGGGCTCCTATGCCGGTGCCATGGGGCAGGTCCAGATGATTCCGGGGACCATGCGTCAGTATGCTGTGGATTTTGACGGCGACGGTGTCCGGGACGTGTTTTCGCAACTTGAGGATGTGTTGGCCTCTGCGGCCAATTATCTCTTTCGCTTTGGTTGGGAGAGGGGTGCCCCGCTGGTGGCGGCGGTGGCGGTGCCTCTGCCTGCGGGGGTTTCGATCTCGCCGTCGCTCAAGGAGATGCGGCCCTGGCGGGAGTGGCGGGAAGCGGGGCTCAGGCTGGTGACCGGAGTGGCCGAGCCCCCGAGTGAGGCGGCGGCGGCTCTGATCACGCTGGAAGTCGAATCGGGGCCTGCCTATTACCTGGTGTTCAACAACTTTCGGGTGATTACACGGTGGAATCTCTCTTCACGTTATGCCATGGTGGTGCATGAGCTGGCGCTCGCGATCCGGGAGTCGGGTTGAGATGCGGGTTTCTCCTCGGGACGGAGGCCCTTGGCGGCGATTGCTCCTGTCGTTGCCGCTGTTATTCTTGGCCGGATGCACCGGCTTTCTTGCCTCGCCCCCGACCGAACCGGAGGTGCCTCAGGTCACACCTCCCCAGGCGAAAAAGCCCTCACGGTTGCCGCCGACCAGTCGTCCCTATACTGTCTTCGGTGTGACCTATACCCCCCTCCTCAGTTCCGAAGGCTATGTTGCCCGGGGGGTCGCCTCCTGGTACGGTCCCCAGTTCCACGGCAGGGATACCTCCAACGGCGAACGGTTCGACATGGAGGCCATTTCCGCCGCCCACACCACCTTGCCTCTGCCGACCAACGTTCTGGTCACGAACCTGGAAAACGGCAGGAAACTGGAGGTGCGGGTCAATGACCGGGGGCCGTTCGTCAACAATCGCCTGATCGATCTCTCCCGGGCTGCGGCCAGGGCCCTTGGCTTTCTGGAGCGGGGTACGGCGGATGTGATGGTTGAGGCCCTTGGTCCGGCGCCGGAGTTGACGCTTGAGGCCAAGGCCGCCGCCCGCGGTGTTGGGGGGGCCGGGGAAGAGTCCTCCGCCGGCGACGGCGAGGGCGGGCGCTTTGTCCCCGCCCTGCAGCGGGCGCGGGTGGACCCGAAGTTCTGGGGAGGTGAGGGGAGGCCCCCGCCCTCCGGGCCTGCGGCGGTCGATTCGGGCAAGGGCAAGCCTCCGGGCAAGGCCGTTCCGGGCAAGGCCGTACCGGGTAAGGCTCAGGGCTGGGCAGCCCGAGAGGGAGGTGCGGGCAAGTCGTCCCAGGCGGTCTATCTCCAGGTCGGGGCCTTCCGGGTTCCTGGTTTGGCCAATGGCTTGGTTGGGCGGCTCCAGGAGTTTGGTGAGGTCCAGATCCAGAAGAGTCGGGTGAATGGCGAGACGTTCTACCGGGTGAGGATGGGGCCCTACGCGACTCAGAAACAAGCCGATGCGGTGGTCAAGCGTTTGGCTCGGTCGGGGTATGTCGGGGCCCGCTTGGTGACGGAATGACGAGTGCGACGAGTGGTTCGACGGGAAAGAGGGGCTCGTGGGATTGACCGGGTGCGGAGCGGATCTCGATGGCGAATCGGGGGGGAGATTCCGTCGGTACTCGGGTCTGTTGTCGACCTGTTGGGAAAGAGGACCATGCGCATGGATTTGTCCAGTCTTTTGAGTTTGTCGCGGGGCGGTCGTTCACGCCCTGCCTGTCTGACGGAAGATAAAAGCGGTTTTTCGTCCTTCTCGCGGCGAGAGTCGGTCGAGCTGGTTGGTTCCGGCGCCGCGTGCCTGGGCGGTGGAGCTTGGCGCATTCCAGGGAAGGACTCCTTAAGGAAGGGCATGGGGGCCATTGTTCTGGCTCTTCTGCTGGTCGTGCTGCCCCTCGCGGGATGGGCCGCCGAGGCGCCGCTCTCGATTCGTGGCAAGGCGGGCATTCTCGGGGACATCGACTCGGGGACGGTACTCTTCGAACACAATGCCGATGTCCGATTGGAACCGGCCTCGCTGACCAAGGTGATGACGCTCTATCTCATTTACGAGGCTCTGGCAAAGGGGGATCTCACCCTGGAGACCCGTCTTCCGGTCAGTGAGAAGGCTTGGCGGGTGGGTGGCTCCAAGACCTTTGTCAAGGTGGGGGATCAGGTTCGGTTGGAGGACCTGATCCTGGGTATTGCGGTGCAGAGCGGCAATGATGCCTGTATGGTGGTCGCCGAGTACCTGGGCGGATCGGTCGAGGGCTTTGCCTTGATGATGAATACCAAGGCCAAGTCACTGGGGATGAACGGGACCCATTTCGTCAATTCCTCGGGCCTCCCCGACCCGGATCACTACACGACGGCGCGGGATCTGTTCACTCTGGCGAAGGCATTGATGTCCCATTTTCCGCAATACAGCCACTATTCCCGGGAAAAACAGTACACCTACAACGGGATTCGGCAGCACAATCGGAATCGCTTGTTGTGGCAGGATCCGTCTGTCACCGGCCTTAAAACGGGCCACACCCAGGATGCCGGGTATTGCCTGATCGCGACCTACGAGAAGGATTCCCAGCGTCTTGCGGCGGTCGTTCTGGGGGCGGATCGGCGGGAGCATCGGGAGGCGGATGCGTTGATGCTGCTTCGGTACGGCAACCGTTTTTACGAAACGGTGAAGTTGTTCGAGGCGGGTGCCGTGGTGCGGACGATGCGTGTGTGGAAGGGTGCCGTAAGCGAGGTCAAGGCCGTCGTCAAGGAGGCCCTTGCGGTGACGGTGTTGCGCAAGGAGCGAAGCAGTCTGGAGGTGGGGCTTTTGTACGATGAGCCGATCGTTGCTCCCCTCAAGGCGGGGGACCCTCTGGGATCGGTAGTGGTCAAGCTGGCGAACAAGGAGGTTCGCAAGGTTCCGGTGGTGGCGGAGGTGGAGGTACCTGAGAGCGGGATCATCGGTCGGACGATGGATTCCCTGAGGCTGTTCATGGGGTGGTAGCGGCTTCGGTCCGAAGGTTTTGGGGGAGTCGATCCCACGATGGCTGGCAAAAAGAAGAAGTCGAGTCCGCAGGTCGAGGCCCCGCCAGTGGAGCAGGTGGTGGCGGATGGGGAGGGAGGTACCCTGGAGGCTTTTCTCCGCGAGGAACTGGGTGATTCCGGGGGGGGCTCCTCGCCGCCTTCGGTGTCGGTCGCCGGGGGCGAGGGGCT
>JADGCL010000128.1 GCA_015229005.1 Magnetococcales bacterium | reverse complement strand
TCGCCGCGAGCGATCCCTCGAACGCGGAGTGGCAGCGCGACCTCTCCGTGAGCCACAACAAAGTTGGCGAAGTTCTCTCGGCCCAGGGAGATCTCGCGGGGGCGCTCCGCGCCTTCCAGGCCGGGATGGAGATCAGTCAGCGCCTCGCCGCGAGCGATCCCTCGAACGCGGAGTGGCAGCGCGACCTCTCCGTGAGCCACAACAAAGTTGGCGACGTTCTCACGGCCCAGGGAGATCTCGCGGGGGCGCTCCGCGCCTTCCAGGCCGGGATGGAGATCAGTCAGCGCCTCGCCGCGAGCGATCCCTCGAACGCGGAGTGGCAGCGCGACCTGGCGGTTTCTCATGAGAGAATGGGAATGATTTCGGAAAAGCTTGGCCGCCCGGCGGAAGCCATTCCCCATTTTCGCGAGGCAATCGCTATCGTCGAGGCGGTCTATCGGCGTTTTCCCGAACAGAAACCGTTTTTGTTCAATCTGGACTTCCCCCGGGACAGGCTGAAGGAGCTTGAGGGGGGCGGGGGGAGGAAGCCGGCGGCTAAGCCCTGACAGGGTGCCATGGATGTTCCCGGGGGTATCGGAGAGCGGTATACTGCACGGCGAAGGGAAACGGGATATTCCGGTTCACAAGGTGAGCCGACGGGTGAAGGCCAAACTTCCGGGCAATCGCCACATGGAGATCGATCTTCTGGTGGTGAATACCGAGGTCGTCGTGCTGGTGGAGGTCAAGAGTCGATTGACGGAAGGCGCCGTGCGGGAACACCTGAGCCGGTTGGCGGAGTTCAAGGATTTTTTTCCAGGAATATGCCGACAAGCGCGTCATGGGGGCCGTGGCCGGGATCACGATCGAGGAGAACGTGGAGCGCTTCGCCATGAACGAAGGCCTCTTCGTGATGGTCCAATCCGGGGAGAGCCTGCAGTTTGCCAACGATGCGGCGTTCCAGCCCCGTGTCTGGTAGCGCCCCGCCCGCTCCGGGAAACAGCTCAACCGCCTTCGATTCCGTGAGGTTTCCCCCGAAGACGGGGCGTCAGCCCACGACCGATCCCATCTGAAAGATCGGCATGTACATCGCCACCACCAGGCCGCCGATGACGACGCCCAAAAAGACCAGGATGATCGGCTCCAGCAGGGCGGTCAGGTTGTCCACCGCCCGGTCGACCTCTTCCTCGTAGAAGTCGGCGATCTTCTCCAGAATCTGCTCCAGACTCCCTGTCGATTCCCCGATGGAGATCATGGAGGTTACCATCGTCGGAAAGATCCCGGAATTGGCCAGCGGTTCGGTCAAGGTCCGCCCCTCGGAGATGGAACTCCGCGAGTTCATGATCGCCTCCTCGACGATGCGATTGCCGGAGGTCTTGGCCACATTCTCCAGGCTCTCCAGAATCGGCGTGCCTGCGGCGACCATGGTCCCGAAGGTACGGGCAAAGCGGGCGACGGCGGATTTTCGCAGGATCATCCCGAACACGGGCAGATGCAGCGTCAGCCGGTCCACTTGATCCTGAACGGTCACTTCTTCCCGATATCGCGACCACGCACATCGATTGGCAGTGGATTGGTTCTCAGGTACTGCTCCACATCGGCCATGATGCGCTCGGCGGACTCGGGTCTTTCCTGACAGTTCAGGGCCCAGTCTCTTCCTGGATGCAATGTATCCCATCTTGGCCGCATACCTTGATGTCGCCCACGTCCAGGGTCGTGGTTACCGAAACCGTCGACCAAAGTGTTCCATACTGGGGAAAACCATGCGATCAACAACGCTTCCCCAAGTGGGATCCAAATATCGTCCACCACCAGGAACCTGCAGTGGAAGTCCTCGATGGAAAGGTTGCTTGCTTCCTGAATGCTTTTGGCGTGTTCACGCAAACGCTTGTTCAGTGCTTCTCCGGGATCGGAGGATAGTGATCCGCCTTTTCGCGCTCCCGATGGAACCGCCTTCCCAACATAGATAGGAACCTCGAAACGATTACCGAGATTTCTTATTGAAATGGGATTGTAGGATGGAAATTCGCCAATGTAGTAAATAGCGTATATGCCGGCTCCCGTGAAGTCTCCGATGTTGCTCAAAGGAATTGGAGTGCGAGCAAGCAACGCCTCTGCGACACTCATCCCAAGGTTCATCTTGTCGAGAGGGTTGTAGGGTTTGGTGACGTTCACGCCGCTTTATCCCCGACCTCTTTGCAACGCCCCGGAAAATCCATTTGGATCAAGGTGCGTGCCACACTTGACGCCACGATCTGTGCCAATGAGACCGGGACGGCGTTTCCCAGTTGTCGCATGGTTTCCGTCCAGGATCCATGGAGAAGATAACCATCCGGAAAGGTTTGAAGTCTGGCCGACTCGCGAACCGTGAGGTAGCGGACACTTCCGTCATCCTTGATGATCATGTTTTCTCCTCCGGGAACGCCGTGATCGCCGGCTTTCAGCGTTTTCGATGGGAGGTCAAGCACGCTTCCGGTATGGCCTGGATATGTTTTGGCACCTGGTTGGAATCGGTGATTGGGAAAAACCGATTCGGGTCGATGCTCTGGATCTGGCAGACCCATGAGGGCATCCCTGATCGTTCTCCATGGAGAACATGTAAATTCCCTGATTGGCAATTGCCGCAAGCGGAAACAACGAGCGGCCACTCCGGGAGGAACAACACGGGGTTTTGGTTTGCAGTGTCTGTTCCAATAGTCTCCGGTCACCCACTGGTCACGCAACAACTCGTCCAACGAGTGCGTTTCTCGCGGGAAACTCCACTCGACGCCAAGATCGCCTCTGAATCCAACAATGAAAACGCGCTCTCGTTTTTGGGGGATTCCAAAATTGGCGGCATTCGCCAGGGTAGTAACCACATTGTAGGTCAAGAAATTCCCCGAGTGCATTCGGGCGGAGGTTTTTTCGGACTGTAGGCGACGAAGGTGTTCCGACCATGTCTCTCCTGGCCGTCTTTCCACCTCGGGGAATTCCAGTTGCAGAAGAATATATTGGAAATAGTTGGCAAATGCCGAACGGGTCAAACCCTTGACGTTTTCGATGATGAATGCTCGGGGATGGAGGGCTCGGATGATATCGATCATCGCCGGGAACATGTCGCGCGAGTCGTCGTGAGCCCCATGTTTCCCCCCTATTGAAAATGGTTGACATGGAGGTCCGCCAGCCACGAGATCCAACCCGGCTGGGAAGTTGTCAAGATTCAGTTGACGCACGTCGCCTTCGATAACTGGCCAATCGGTCACCAAGGGAAATCCTTGCCGTTGGTTTTCCCTAAGCGTGTCGCAGGCCCACCTGTCCCATTCCACCACGGCGAGAGGTTTGAAACCGGCCAGACTGATTCCGAGCCCAAGCCCGCCCGCTCCGGAAAACAGCTCAACAGCCTTTAACACCATGAGGTTTCCCCTGAAGACGGGCCGTCAGCCCACGACCGATCCCATCTGAAAGATCGGCATGTACATCGCCACCACCAGGCCGCCGATGACGACGCCCAAAAAGACCAGGATGATCGGCTCCAGCAAGGCGGTCAGGTTGTCCACCGCCCGGTCGACCTCTTCCTCGTAGAAATCGGCGATCTTCTCCAGCATCTGCTCCAGACTCCCCGTCGATTCCCCGATGGAGATCATGGAGGTCACCATCGTCGGAAAGATCCCGGAATTGGCCAGAGGCTCGGTCAAGGTCCGCCCCTCGGAGATGGAACTCCGCGAGTTCATGATCGCCTCCTCGACGATGCGATTGCCGGAGGTCTTGGCCACATTCTCCAGGCTCTCCAGAATCGGCGTGCCTGCGGCGACCATGGTCCCGAAGGTGCGGGCAAAGCGGGCGACGGCGGATTTTCGCAGGATCATCCCGAAGACGGGCAGATGCAGCGTCAACCGGTCCACTTGATAATGGAAATGCTCGCTCTGCCGATAGAATCTCTTGAAAGTGTAACCGGCGGCGCCGACCACGAAAATGACGACGTACCAGTATGACTGGGTCCACTCCGACATGGCGATGACGATCCGGGTCGGGGCCGGCAGCTCGGCGCCGAAATTCTTGAAGAGATCGGCGAAGGTGGGGACGACGAAGATCATCAGGACCCCCGTGATGACGAAGGCGATCACGAGGACGGAGATCGGGTAGGTCATGGCCGACTTGACCTTGGCCTTCAGGGAGGCCGACTTCTCCTTGTAGACTGCCAGACGCCCCAGGACCGATTCCAGGATGCCTGATTGCTCCCCCGCCTGAACCAGATTGACGAAGAGTTCGTCGAACATCTTCGGCTCCCGGGACATGGCCTCGGTGAGGGTGGTCCCTGCCTCGATCGCCTCCTTGACCCGGCGGGTGGCCTCCTGAACCCCGAAGTTTTCCGCCCCCTTGGAAACCAGATCGAAACACTGCACCAGAGGCAGCCCCGCCCCGACCATGGTCGCCAACTGTCGGGCAAAGATGACGATATCCTTCTCGGTGATAGTCTTGGGTTTGCCTGCCCCGGGCTTGCCCTTGTCCTTGACCTTGATGTCCTTCATTCCCTGCCGTCGCAGCAGGGAGGCGGCGGCGGCGATGGATTCGGCCTCGATATCTCCCTTGCGGGGCTCGCCGTTGCGGTTTTTGGCCTGATAGCTGTAGACGGTCATGCCCTCTCCGAAGCTTGACAATAAAAGATAATATCAAAAGTGGTTGGGGGAGTCTGAGGGGGA
>JADGCL010000127.1 GCA_015229005.1 Magnetococcales bacterium | reverse complement strand
GGAATCCTCTCCCGGGCGCAAGGATCCGGAAAGGATGTTGCGCTTTGTGCGGGAGGTGCGGGCCGCCGATGCTCGTTTGATCTCCTTCCCGGGGGGGGGCGGCGACGATCGCCAGGAGCCGGCATGAACTGGATCACCCGCATCATCAGGCCCAAGATCAAGGCTGGGGCCCGGGTCTCACCCAAGCAGCCGGCCAAGATGTTGTGGACGAAGTGTCCTTCCTGTGGCCAGGCCCTCTTCGAGCAGGAGCTCAGCCGCAATCTTTACGTCTGTCCCCACTGTCACCATCATTTTCGCATTACCGCCCGGCAAAGGCTTGACTTTACTTTGGACGAGTCGGGCCGGGAGGAGCTTTTTGCGGGGATGAGTCCGGGAGATCCCCTGAAATTCAAGGATGTCAAGCGGTATCGGGAACGCCTCAAGGAGGCGCAGAAGAAGAGTGGTGGCGCCGATGCGGTGCAGGTTTTCCGGGGGAGCATCAAGGGGGTCCCGGCGGTGGTTGCGGCCTTCGACTTTCAGTTTCTGGGCGGATCGATGGGATCGGTGGCGGGTGCCAAGGTGGCCCAGGGGGCCCTGGCGGCGGTCGAGGCGGGGTGCGGGTTCGTCGTTTTTCCGGCCTCCGGTGGGGCGCGGATGCAGGAGGGGATCCTGTCGCTCATGCAGATGGCGCGAACCTCGGCGGCCCTGACCCGCCTGGAGGCTGCACGCCTGCCCTTCATTCCGGTTCTGACCGATCCGACGACCGGGGGGGGTCACGGCCTCATTCGCGATGTTGGGGGATGTCATTCTTGCCGAACCGAGCGCCCTGATCTGTTTTGCCGGTCCCAGGGTCATCGAGCAGACGGTCGGGGAGAAACTCCCCGAGGGATTCCAGCGCAGCGAGTATCTCCTGGAACACGGGTTCATCGACCGGATCTGCCAGCGGGCGGAGGTTCGCGATCTCTTGGCCGATCTCCTGACCCGTCTGACCCGCGGTCGCTCCCTCGGGTCCCATGGCTGAGGGGGAAGCGGATGGGATTGGCTCCCGTTGGTGGCGCCGGCGCCGTGGGGAGGCTCTCCCGGCTGCTGGAGCGGGTGTTCGCGGAGGGGCTTCCCGGGATTCAACTGGGTCTGGAGCGCCCGGCGGCGTTGCTGGCGGCCCTGGGGCATCCCGAGAGGGGGATTGCGGCCATTCATGTGGCGGGGACGAATGGCAAGGGTTCGACGGTGGCGTTTCTTGGGGCGATGCTGACGGCCTCGGGATATCGGGTCGGTTCCTATACCTCGCCGCACCTCCAGCGGTTGAACGAGCGGATTGCGGTCGATGGGGAGGCGATCTCCGATGCCGACCTGGTGGCCTGTCTCGAACCGGTCATGGCCATCGGCGAAGCGGTGCCGGCGACCTTCTTCGAGCGTCTGACGGCGGCGGCGTTTCTTCATTTCGCCCGGAGCCGACCGGACTGGGTGGTGTTGGAGACGGGTCTGGGCGGGCGCTTGGATGCGACCAATCTGGTGGTTCCCAGGGTGGCGGTGGTGACCTCGATCGGTCTGGATCACACCGGGTATCTGGGATCGACGGTGGCGGCGATCGCCCGGGAGAAGGCGGGGATCTTCAAGCCGGGGGTGCCGGCGGTGGCGGCCCCGGGAGGGCCGGAGGCCGCCCGGGAGCTGGAGCGGGAAGCGGCGCGGGTCGGCTGTGAACTCTGGTTGGAGGGACGCGACTTCGGCGTGCGAGATCTCGGGGGGGAGGGTTTCCTTTACGAAGACGGGGCCGGTTCGCTTCGGTTGCCTCCCCCCGGGCTTGTCGGGATTCATCAGAAGGGCAACGCCGCTCTGGCGGTGGCGGCGCTGCGCCTGCTCCAGGGGGAGGGGTGTGCCCTCGCCGAGGGGGCTCTGGCCCGGGGAGTGGCTGCGGCGCGGTGGCCCGGGAGACTGGAGAGGTTCGCCGGGAGGCCGGAGATCTGGCTGGATGGGGCCCACAACCCGGGGGCTGCGGCGGTTCTGGCTCGGGAATTGCTTGATTTGCGCCTTTTTTCGTGGGGGCATACAAAGGGGCCTGTGGGAATCGAGCTGGTTTTTTCGGCGCTTCGGGACAAGGATGTGGTCTCCATGGCGGCCATTCTCGCTCCCCGGGTGGATCGGGTCTGGACTGTAGGCCTTGCGGGGGAACGCGGGCTCGGTGCGGCGTACCTGGCGGGGGTGTGGGAGCGGGCCGGAGTTCCGGCGTGCGCCTGCGGCACTCCGGACGAGGCGCTGGAACGGGCGGCGCGTGGCGCCTACCCGGAAGGTCGTGTGGTGGTGGCGGGTTCGCTCTACCTGGTGGGGGCGGTCAGGGCGCTGTTGGTGGCGGGCGGGGGGGAGATGTTGCGGGAAAACCGGACAGGGGAGGGTTGTCCGGTCGTCACCCCTGGGGGGTGAGGGGGTCGTTGCGTTTTTTTTCTTCCGCCGGGGCCATCCGGCCGTCTCTCGATGAAGGGCAAGAGTTGGTCATTCCATGGAGATCATGAAACTGCGGGTGGCCGCTGCCACCAGGAGGGCGGGGTCCCGTTGCGGTCGCCGGTTGGCGACGCTGTCGGCGTTGGTCGCCCTGTCGATGTATTCTTCCCCGGCCTGGTCCGAAGGGAAGTTGCCGGTCGATATCGAGGCGGATGATTTCGTCCATGACCGGGAGACGGGAGTGGTGTCGGTCAAAGGAAAGGTGCGAATCGACCAGGGAGAAGAGTTGCAGCTCCGGGCGGACGAAGCCTCCTATGATACCCGAACGGGTCGCATCGAGGCTGTTGGCGGGATCCGTCTTGTGCGCAAGGGAGATGTGTTCACCAGCGAGCGGGTTTCCCTGGATGTGCAGCGGCGGTCGGGGACGCTGTCCCGCGTCGGGATCGATCTCAAGGGACCCGGGAGACGGGCGACGGCGGAGTCGGTGGAGCTTTTCGATGCCAACCGGGCGGAGTTGAAGGGAGCGACCTATACCAATTGCGATTGCGAGGGGGAGCCGCCCTGGTACCTCCGGGCCTCGACCCTGGAGTTGGACAGCGAGGCCAACAGCGTCACCGCCAAGGGAGCGAGTCTTCATTTTTATGGGGTGCCGCTGGCCTACTCGCCCTGGTGGCGGCACCCGTTGCGCCCCGAGCGGCAGAGCGGATTTCTCATGCCCCGGATCGAGGTGAGCGGTGGCAACGGTCTGGAGCTGGATGTACCTTATTACTGGAATATCGCTCCGGAGCGGGACGCGACCCTGACCCTGCACCCGACCACGCGCCGGGGGGTGATGGGCAAGATGGAGTACCGCTACCTGGGCAAGGGGAGCCGGGGGCAGTTCCGGACCCACGATATCTACGATACCGTCCGTGAGGAGTATCGGGGGCTTACCTTGCTTGAGCATCGGCAGAATCTGGGGCCATGGGGCGCCGAGGCCCGGGTCGCGGCGAGTCGGACCCGTGATTTCGTCAATGATTTCAATCAGGATCTGGTCGATCAGGGCAACCGCAATCTGGAGTCGATGGTGGTTTTCGACCGCAACTGGTTGCGGGACGAGGGGGCGACGACCCTGGAGACCGGGGCGCGTTGGTACCAGAACCTGGATGCGACGAGCGATATTCATACCACCCAGCAGTTGCCTTACGCCCTGATGACCGACAGTCGCCCCTTCGTCGGGGGGTGGCAGTTGGAGACGGAGCTGGGAGCGGATCACTTCTACCAGATGGGCAACGACACCGCCCTCCGGCTCAATCTGGCGCCGGAGCTTGTCTACGAGCGCCCCCTGGGAGTGGGGCGCTTTTCTTCGACCCTTGGGGCGCGCCAGACCGGTTATTGGCTGGGGGGGCATCCGGTCCAGGAGGGCAATCCTGACGAGAGTTTCGAACAGAGTACCGGGGGTCTGGTGGCCGGTCGCCTGGACCTGAAGCTGGCGCGTGGCTATCGGGGGCCGGGGGGTGGGAGCGGCCACGAGTGGCGCCACACCCTTGAGCCGTCGGTCCAGTACGTCGTGAACGCCGCCACCGATCAGAGCAGTCTGCCCGATTTTGATGCGACCCTGCGGGATTTTACGACTACCAATCTGTTTGCCCACAATCTTTACTCGGGGACGGACCGGATCAGTTCGGCGCAGTGGCTGGCCTATGGGATCACCTCGCGGCTGACCGGGCAGGTCGGTGATGACGGTGGGATTCGGGAGTTGGCGACGGTCACCATCGGCCAGCGGTGGGCGCCGGAGGGCAATCGCGAATATCAGGGGGAGCACGCCTCCTCGGATGCGGTGGCCGGGCTCAACTTGTCCCTGACTGATCGCTGGTCGCTGTCGAGCGATTTGCGTTACGATCCGCATGATTCCCTGTTGCGGGCGATCAACAGCGGCGTCGCCTTCGTCCCGGGGGAGTCCCACTTCCTGGAATCGCTGACCCTGGGCCACCACCGGACCAAACCCGATCCTGCCATGAGGAGCCTCCTGGAGAGCAATGAACCGGTGGACGATCTGGCCCTGGGCAGTCGTATGCGTTTCCGCGAGCGGTGGGTGTGGAAACAGGAGTCCCGCTACTCCCTGGAGTTCGAGGCGGTGAAGAGTTGGGAGACGGGGTTGACCTTCGAAGAGAGTTGTTGGTCCCTCTCCCTCGTGGGGGGGCGGCGGTTGGCGGCCGATACGTTGGAACATGGTGGCGGTTTCATCGGTCTGTTCCTGAACCTGCAGGGGTTGGGAGACTATGGCATCAAGTCCTGAGATTGCGGGCCCGGGGGGTGGGGTCGGCGTTTTTTGGCGGATCGTCCGGGTGTTGTCGTGGCC